>BDSU01000041.1 GCA_002897675.1 bacterium BMS3Abin02
CCGGCGACGCAGGTTGGATGCTCGGATCCGTGATCGAGCAAGCCGTCAACACCAAAGATCCCCTCCTCGTCCGATAGTCGGAGATTCCCCACCTGCTCGGCTTGTGGTGGCGCAAGGCATAGCCGGGCCGGTCGATACACTCGATAGTGATGCAGCGTCCTCGCCCGTCCGAGATCCCGGATCTTCCCGGCGCCTACCTGTTCCGCGACCCGCACGGACAGGTCCTCTACGTCGGCAAGGCCAAGTCGCTGCGCAAACGCGTCGTCAACCACTTCAACCTGCGGGGTCCCGGAGCCTCCAAAGTCGACGAAGCCGAGTCTGTCGAGTGGATCGTGACGGGCAACGAGGTCGAGGCGCTGATGCTCGAATACTCGCTCATCAAGAAGCATCGACCCCGGTTCAACATCAGGCTCCGGGACGACAAGTCATACCCTTATCTGGCGATCACTCGTGGCGACGAATGGCCGCGGGCCAGAGTGATGCGCGGCAAGCGTGAGAAGGGTACCCGGTACTTCGGCCCCTACGCGCACGCCTACGCCATTCGCTCCACGCTCGATCTGCTCCTCAAGACCTTTCCAATCCGCACCTGCTCCGACGCCCTGTACCGCCGTCACAAGGCCATGGGCCGCCCCTGCCTCCTGTTTCACATCGACAAGTGCTCGGGCCCCTGTATCGGGGAAGTGACCCCGGAGGCGTACGAAGAGATGGTGAGCGGTCTCGCCGGCTTCCTCGAAGGCCACACCGACGATATCGTCACGAACCTCCGGCAAGAGATGAAGGAGGCGGCGGCGAACCTGGAGTATGAACAGGCGGCCCGGTACCGTGACCGTCTCGGCGACGTCGAAAAGGCGCTCGCACGTCAGGAAGTCGTCACCGATCGTCCCGAAGACTTCGACCTCATCGCCGTCGAAGAAGACGATCTCGAAGCATCGGTGCAGGTTCTGCGGGTCCGCCGGGGGAGGGTTGTCGGGCGTCTCGGCACGATCGTCGACAAAGTCGAGCTCGTGTCGAATGCCGACCTCATCGGACAGATGCTGCGTGAGCTCTACGGAGACGAAACGCCGCCCAAGCTCGTCCTCGTACAGGAGATGCCTCCCGATCAGACTGTTCGGGAACGATGGCTCTCGGAGAGGCGAGGGTCACGCGTCACGCTACGCGTTCCCCAACGTGGCGCGAAGCGGCACCTGATGGAGACGACCCGGGCGAACGCTGCCGACGCGTTCAGCCGCCACCGTCTTCGCCGCCAGAGCGACCACAACGCCAGAGCTCGGGCACTGCGCAGCCTCCAGGACGCCCTCGGCCTGCCGAACGCGCCGCTGCGGATCGAGGCGTACGACATTTCCACGATCCAAGGAACCAACACGGTCGGCTCGATGGTGGTGCTCGAAGACGGGCTTCCCAAACGGTCTGACTACCGCCGGTTCAAGATCCGCACCGTGGAGGGCCAGGACGACTTCGCGTCGATGGAAGAGGTCCTGCGCCGGCGCTTCGAGGCCTATGTGGCCGAACGGGGACTCCCGGTCGAAGAACGAGGCCGGTTCTCATACCCGCCGTCACTCGTGCTGATCGACGGTGGCGTCGGGCAACTGTCGCGCGCCGTTCGGGTTCTCGAGGACCTCGGCCTCGACATCCCCGTGGTCGGACTTGCCAAGAAGATGGAAGAGGTGCACCTGCCCGGCGTTGCCGACCCGCTACGGATTCCGAGAGATGAAGAGGCGCTGCACCTGCTCCAACGGGTCCGCGACGAAGCGCACCGGTTTGCGATCACCTATCATCGCAAGCTGCGATCGCGCTCCATGGTCGACTCGACACTCGACGGGGTCCTCGGTGTCGGCCCAATGCGCAAGAAGCAATTGCTGCGTGCCTTCGGGTCTCTGAAAAAGATGCGAGGCGCCGACGTCGCTGCGCTGGCCGAGGTGGTGCCCCGGCAGGTGGCCGCCAACTTGTATGCTGCATTACACGGACAGGAGCACCGATGAGACTCGCATACGAAACCGGCTTTGGGACCGGCTGGGTCGTCTTCGAAGGCGATACGATCCTCGAAACGGTCCTGCCCGGCGGCAGCACGCCGGACACACCGATCTGCACTGACCCTCCACCTGAGGTTGAGATGTTGACAGCATGTCTCGACCGCTACTTCGGCGGCGACCCGAATGCCTGGAAACCCGACCAGGAACTGGTCGACCGTGCCCACACACCGTTCCTGCGTGCCGTCTACCGGGTCGTGTCGGCGATCCCGCCCGGTCACGTCATGAGCTACGGGGAGGTGGCGGCCGCCGCCGGGAGTCCCGGCGCCGCACGCGCAGTCGGTCAGGCCATGGCCCGCAACCGGTTCGCACCGATCATCCCGTGCCATCGTGTCGTGCCCGCATCCGGCGGCATCGGCCGTTACGGGGGAGGTCCCGATCTGAAACGCGCCATGCTGGACATGGAGGCGGCTGGTGGCTAGACGCCCACAGGTTCTCGCCGTTACCGGCATGTCCGGTGCAGGTCGCTCGACGGCAGCCAAAGTGCTCGAAGACCTCGGGTACCTGGTCGTGGACAACCTTCCTCCGTCGCTCATCGGCGACGTCGTACGTTACAACGACCTCGCCGAAGTGCCCCGCAGGCTTGCCGTCGTCGTCGACGCGCGCGGCGGCTATCCGATCGACGAGATCAACAAGACGATCGACAACCTCGAACGTGAAGGTGTCGAGCCGTCACTCTTGTTCCTCGACGCCACCGACGAAGCGCTGATCCGTCGTTTCGAGGAGAACCGGCGTCCTCACCCGGTCCCCGCCGGCACACTCAGTGAATCGATCGCAGCCGAACGTGACCTTCTCGCCGAGCTGCGAGCCGAAGCCGATTTCGTGATCGACACGACCGAAACGAACGTCCACGAACTGCGGCGTCGTCTCGAGGAGCAGTTCGAGGAGGCGCGCCCTGAACGGCCGATGCGTGTCGCAATATCGTCGTTCGGTTTCAAGTACGGGGCGCCACGCGACGTCGACCTCCTGTTCGACGTTCGCTTCCTCCCGAATCCGTACTGGCAAGAGAGCCTCCGCCCTCTGACCGGCCGGGACTCGGCAGTGAGTGACTATGTCCTCGACGATCACGACGCCCAGGAGTTCCTCCAGCGCGTCGAAGGGTTGGTCGACTTTCTGATGCCCCGGTTCCGCCATGAAGGCAAGTCATACCTGAGTATCGGTGTCGGCTGCACCGGGGGGCGACATCGATCGGTCGCGATCGCCGAGGCGCTCGCCCGATGGTTGGATGGCCGGGGAGTCCAGGCGACCGTGCGACACCGAGACATGGAACGATGATTCTGCCCGAGGTCGCGCTCGACCCGCTCGGACTCGACGTCCAAGGTCCGAACGTCGTTGCGATCGGCGGTGGACACGGTCTCGCACAGGTGCTCGAAGGCGTGCAGGTGTATGCAGGAGACATTGTGGCGATCGTTACCGTCGCCGATGACGGCGGATCGTCGGGGCGTCTGACCAGCACGTTGGCGATCCCTCCGCCGGGCGACATCCGAAAATGCCTTCTGGCGCTCAGTCCCGAACCGTCGATCTGGCGTGAGCTGTTCTCCTACCGCTTCGACACCACAGATGTGGCCGGTCATTCGCTCGGCAACCTGATGCTTGCTGCGTTGCAGGACGTCTTCGACGGGGATTTTCCGACTGCCGTCAGAGTTGCGGGAAGCCTGCTGGGCGCTCGCGGAGAGGTCATTCCGGTCGCACCTCGCTCGCTGCATCTGCGGGCCGAGATCGACGGCCGGTGGGTCGACGGGCAGGCGGCCATCGCCCGAACTCGTGGGACGATCCGGGCGCTGTGCCTGGAACCGGACGACGAGTCGGCGAGCGCCGACGCGCTCAGGGCGATTCGCATGGCCGATCAGGTGATCCTCGGCCCCGGTTCGCTGTTCACATCGTTGATCTCGGCGTTGATGGTTCCCGGTATCGTCGAAGCGATCGACCAGGCATCCGGGCGGCTCATTTTCGTTGCCAATCTCACCACCCAGGACGGGGAGACGTTGAGCCTCGATGGCATCGGACACCTCGCGGCGCTCCAACAGATGACAGGACTCACCAGGACGGGTGTTATCGTCGCCCACCACGGCGACCTCGATGTTCCCGAACCGGTTCGACAACTCGAATACGAGGCGGAAGAAGTCGAAACGTTCGGCTGGCACCTGGTCGAGGAGGACCTGGCCGATGTCGGATCTGGCTGGCCGCAGCACGATCCGATCAAACTGGGAAAGACACTCGGCGAGTTGGTCTGAGGAGGATGTCATGGCGAGATTCCTGACCCTGGGCGACGTCGACGTCGCGGGATGCCGTGTGTTGGTGCGTTCAGATCTGAACGTGCCACTCGCCGCCGGCAAGGTCGCCGACGACTTTCGGATTCGCGCGAGCCTTCCGACGATCGAGCGCCTGCGAAAGGCGGGGGCTGTCGTTGTGGTGGGCAGCCATCTCGGTCGTCCCAAGGGCAGAGATCCGCGATTCGCCATGGACCCGGTTGCCGTACGCATGGCAGAGCTGGGAGGCTTCCCGGTGGAGAAACTCGACGCAGTGGTCGGCCCTTCCGTGCAGGCCGCGGTGCAACGAGCAGAACCCGGCGACGTGATCCTATTGGAGAACACCCGGTTCGAACCGGGCGAAACCAAGAACGATCCCGTGCTCGCAGAGGGTTTGGCCAGGCTCGCCGATCTATTCGTCCTCGACGCGTTCGGGACGGCACACCGAGCCCACGCGTCGACCGTCGGTGTCGCCGAACGGCTCCGTTCCGTAGCCGGTCCTCTCCTGGTCAAGGAAGTCGAAGCGCTCACCAGGCTGCTCGAAGCGCCGGAACGTCCTTTCACGGTGGTGCTTGGAGGCGCGAAGGTGTCGGACAAGCTTGGCGTGATCCGTTCCCTACTGCCGAAGGTGGACATGATGCTCATCGGCGGTGGGATGTGCTTCACGCTTCTCGCTGCGGAGGGGTACGAGATCGGGGATTCCTTGTTCGAGGAGGACCGTCTCGAAGAGGTGAGCGAGATCCTCGCTTCGCCCTACGGCGACCGAATCAGCCTCCCTCTGGACATCGTCGTCGCCGACCGGTTCGCCGCCGATGCGCGAGCGAAGACGGTAGATCGCGACGACATTCCGAGCGACTGGATGGGATTGGACATCGGTCCGGAGACGATCGAGCGGTTCACCGGTGTGGTGCATGGGTCTCACAGCGTGTTCTGGAACGGACCGATGGGGGTGTTCGAATGGGAGCGCTTTCGGGCCGGCACCGAGCAGGTTGCCCGCTCGCTGGGCGACTTCGAAGGTTTCAGTGTGGTTGGGGGTGGCGATTCGGTCGCTGCGATGCGCCTGCTCGGGTTGGCGGACACGGTGTCGCACCTGTCGACGGGCGGCGGTGCCGGGTTGGAGATGTTGGAGGGAAAGACGCTACCGGGTGTAGCCGTACTGGAGAGGTGGGCAGATGGCTCGTAAGAATCTGATTGTCGGCAACTGGAAGATGCATGCGACGCATCTGGAAGCGATCCAGATGACCCAGAAGCTCCACTATCGCCTGGACCCGAGGGACTTCGACCGTGTAGACGTCGGGATCGCTCCGCCGTTCACGTCGTTGCGGTCGGTGCAGACCGTGATCGAAGCTGATCACATGAGAATCCTGCTCGCTGCGCAGAACGTGCACTGGGAGGAATGTGGAGCATTCACCGGGGAGGTTGCCCCCGGGATGCTCGAGAAGTTGTTCGTCCGGTTCGTGATCGTCGGGCATTCGGAACGCCGTCAACTGTTCGGCGAGACGGACGAGTCGGTGAACCGCAAAGTGAAAGCAGTGCTGGCCCACGGCATGACGCCCATCGTGTGTGTCGGTGAGACGCTGGACGAGCGCGAGGCGGGGATCGCCTCCGAACGGGTCGGTTCCCAGATTCCCGCAGGCCTGCACGGGCTCGACGCCGAGCAGGTCGCAGGAGCGGTGATCGCCTACGAGCCGATCTGGGCGATTGGGACCGGCAGAACCGCGGCGCCCGAAGACGCTCAGGAGATGGTCGGGTTCGTCCGTGACACCCTGAGACAGCGGTGGGGTGACGCCGCAGACGAGACCAGGATCCTCTACGGGGGTTCGGTGAATCCCGGCAACATCGCTGCTCTGATGGCCAAGAAGGATATCGACGGGGGACTGGTCGGTGGGGCCTCCTTGGATCCGGACAAGTTTGCCGCGATCGTCCGCTATTGGGTGTGAGCGGATGCGAAGATGAGGACCAATATGAACGCACCGTACACCATGGTGCTCCTCCGCCACGGCGAGAGTACCTGGAACAAAGAGAACAAGTTCACCGGCTGGACCGACGTTCCGCTGTCAGACAAGGGGATCGCCGAGGCGGTCGCGTCCGGAAGATTGATGGGCGAGGAGGGGTATGGGTTCGACGTGGTGCACACGTCCCTGCTGCGGCGCGCCATCGAGACGGCCAACCTCGCGCTGGACGAGATGGGGTTGTCGTGGCTTCCGGTGAAGCGACACTGGCGGCTGAACGAACGCCACTATGGATCATTGCAGGGCCTCAACAAGAAAGAGACTTCGGAACGCCTCGGCAAAGACCAGGTGTTCCAATGGCGGCGCTCCTACGACGTCCCACCTCCGCCGCTCGACCTCGATGATGAGCGGCACCCGTCCCATGACCGCCGGTATGCAGATCTGGATCCCCATGTCTTGCCGGCGACCGAATGCCTCAAAGATGTCGTTGAGCGGATGATGCCGTACTGGTCTGATCAGATCGTCCCTGATCTTCGGAGTGGAAAGCTGGTGCTCGTCGTCGCGCACGGCAACAGCCTGCGCGCCCTCGTCAAACACCTCGACCGGATCACGGACGAGGAGATTGCGGCACTGAACATCCCCACAGGGATCCCGCTCGTTTACCACCTCGACGAGAACCTCCGAAGGGTCGACAGCTTCTACCTCGGAGACCCCGAGGCGGCCAGGCGCGCCGCCGAGGAGGTCGCCAAGCAGGCCGGTTGAGGGTCCGACCAACTTGACCTAAGGCGGCCGATCCCGGCATACTTACTGCCGCGACACGACCGTGCCGCTTTGATCCGGAGAATCCATGCAAACCTTCACTGTCGTCACCGTCGTCATCCACGTGATCGTGTCACTCGCTCTCGTGGTGTTCATCCTGCTGCATGCCGGGCGGGGCGGCGGCCTCTCCGACATGTTCGGTGGCGGAATGGGACCCTCCGCGATGTCCGGTTCCACCATCGTTGAGCGAAACCTCGACCGGCTCACGGTGGGCGCAGCCATCGTCTTCACGATCACGACGGTGACCTTGACGTTCATCTTCGGCTGATGGGGCGGCGGTATACTCACGCATCCACGTCGGAGTGGCGGAATAGGCAGACGCGCTAGGTTGAGGGCCTAGTGTCCGAATAGGACGTGGGGGTTCAAGTCCCCCCTCCGACACCGCGAGACGGCAACCCTCCAGTGAGGCCCACTTCCTGGAGGGTTACGTTCATCTTGGGTGCTCCGGTG
>BDSU01000042.1 GCA_002897675.1 bacterium BMS3Abin02
CCTGGATGGTCGACATCTACGCCGGGAACTACCCGGACTTCGAAGTCAACTTCGCCCCCGTACCGACGAACGCCGCGGGCACCACGAGCTCGGTCGTCGGTGGTGAGGATGTCGTCGTGTTCGCCGACTCCGAAGTGACCGATGCCGCCATGGCGTGGGCCGCCTACTTGATGAGTGAGGAATCGCAGAAGATGATGGCGGAAGTCGGGGTGATCCCAACGCTTTCCGGGTTGATCGGAGACCCGGCGCTGCCCGCCTACTTCGAAGTGTTCCTCAACCAGCTGGAGACGGCCCAAGCAAGAGTGCCACACCCCAAGTGGTCGGACATGGACAACGCTATCAACAACGCTTTCCAGCGTATGTTGAACGGGGACCAGACACCCCAGGAATCACTCGACCAGGCTGCCGATGAGATCAACCAACTCCTCGGCTGACCAGACAGGCACCGATGCCGCCCCCCGCGCGCGCGGGGGGCGGCATCACACTCTGAGGCGCGCGGGTGGTGTCGAAAACCCGCGCGGAGGACCATCTCGCCGGCATGTGTCGATATCAGCGAAGAGGATCGCCGTTGCCGGCGCCTTCCTCCTCCCAGGAGTCGCGCTGTTCGTGACCTTCATCCTCGGTCCGCTGCTCTTCTCGTTCCGAATCAGTTTCTTCGACTGGAACATCATCAAACCGGACACCTCGGTATGGGTCGGATTGGACAACTACGCCCGGGCACTCGGAGACCCCATCTTCCGGCGGGCCGTACTCAACACCATCGCCTATACGGTCGTCACAGTACCGGCCCAGATCATCATCGGCGTCGGAGTCGCCATCCTCCTCAACCAGGCGATCCGCAGAAAGGGCCTCTTCCGGGTGCTCTACTACCTGCCTGTCATCACACCTTGGGTCATCGTCAGTCTCGTGTTCGAATTCATCTTCATCGGTCAAGGTGGGTTGGCGAACTACGTGCTCAAGGACCTGCTGCATGTGACCCAGCAGAACATCCGATGGCTGGCCGATCCAATCCTCACGTTTGTACCCATCTTCCTGCTCGGTATCTGGAAGGGCGTCGGTTGGGTTGCCATCATCGCGCTGGCCGGGCTGCAGTCGATCCCTCGCGAATTCGAAGAAGCTGCTGCGGTGGACGGGGCGGGGGCGGGTGCTCGCTTCAGGCACATCACAATCCCTCTCATACGACCCACACTGGTGTTCCTGGCCGTGGTGTTGACCATCGGAGGTCTCAACGCCTACATCTCCAACCTGCTCATCACCAATGGAGGAGATCCCCTGGACAAGACTCACTTCATATTGACGTTGATGTACCAAGCGACATTCACCAAACTCGACTTCGGCTACGGAGCGGCCATCAGCTATCTCCTGACCTTCTTCGTCCTCTTGATGAGCGTGATCCAAATCCGGCTATTGCGCCGGCAGGTGGAGCTATGAGCAAGAGCGCACGAGCACAATCCAGGGCCGGGCGGCTCCTCACCTACACCTTGTTGATCCTCGGTGTCGCTGTCGTCGCACTGCCCTTCTGGTATATGGCAGTGACGTCCCTCAAACCCCAGGCGTTCATTTTCGAGATCCCGCCCAGACTGTGGCCCTCACAAGCGACGCTCGACAACTACATCAAAGCCCTCGGCAAAGACAGATTCGCTCTCTACTTCCTCAACAGCGTCATCGTTGCGACCACGGCCACCGCCTTGACCGTCGGGCTGTCATCGATGATGGCGTATGCCTTCTCCCGACTCGAGTTTGCCGGCAAGGAAGTGGTCTTCTATGGACTCCTTCTTGGGATGATGATCCCCCCGGTCATGCTCATCATTCCCCAGTTCATCATCGCCAAGAACCTCCACCTGCTCGACTCACTGTCCGGCCTGATCCTCGTCTACATCACCATGAACCTCTCGGTGCAGACATTCCTGTTGCGTGGCTTCTTCGACGGGATCCCAAGATCACTCGAAGAGGCGGCTCTCATGGACGGGGCGAACCGCTGGATGATCTTCCGACGTGTCGCGCTCCCGCTCGTCCGCCCGGGTCTGGCGGTCGTAGCGATCTTCACGTTCCTCTACAGCTGGGATGAGTTCCCGTGGGCGAATGTCGCCATCAAGGAAACAGCCAAACGGACGCTCCCCATCGGGATCGCTCTGTTCCAATCCGAGCACCTCACCGAGTGGGGCCAGGTGTTCGCGGCCTCCATCGTGGCGATTGTGCCGGTGGTTGCGGTATTCGTGGTCTTCCAACGCTACTTCATACGTGGTGATATTTCATCGGGGATCAAGGGATGAGTCGATTCATCGATATCTTCCCCGATAAGGGCTTCTATCGTCCGGGCGACACGGTCTGTCTCCGCGCAGTCGTCACCGGTACCGGCGAACTCACCGTCGAGTTCCATATCTCGCACCTTGTGACCGAAGTGACTGCCATCACCGCATCGATCTCGATTCCGAGGGATGGGCAAGCCGTTGACGTCGAGTGGCTGCCTCCCTCGGTCGCTCCCCGTGGCTATGGCGTGGACGTGGAACTCATCGACGACGCGGGCGATACCGTCGATGTGATCTCGACCGCCTTCGACGTTCTCCCGGACTGGACGATCTACCCGCGGTATGGTTTCCTCACCGACTTTGCACCGCACCGCGACGACGTCGCCGCAACCCTGGAGGAGCTGAACCGATATCACATCAACGGCCTTCAGTTCTATGACTGGCAGTATCGGCACGACGATCTCGTCGCACCGACCGTCGAGTTCGACGATCCACTCGAGCGTCGACTGTCTCTCGCAACGATCCGGGAACTACTCGACGAGGCTCACAGGCGAGGAATGGCGGGGATGGCATACGTCGCGGTCTATGCCGCGTCCACGGAATTCTGGCAGGCGAACCCCGAATGGGCACTCTACGACGACTCTGGCGAAGCCCTGACATTCGGTGACGACTTCCTTGGACTGATGAACCCCACCCGGGGAACACCATGGGCAGACCATCTGCAACGACGTTGCGATGAGGTCCTCGCCCGCTTGTCGTTCGACGGCATCCACATCGATCAGTACGGCGAGCCACGGACCGCCTTCGACTTCCATGGCAATCCGGTGGATCTGCCGGCTGCATTCTCCGAGTTCGTGACGGAACTCAAAGAGCGGCATCCAGAATCGCCGACCACCTTCAACGCCGTAAAGAACTGGCCGATCGACGCGCTCGTAACGGCCCCGATGGACTTCGTCTACATCGAGCTCTGGCCCGACACTCCCACGTACCGTGAACTTGGCGAGATTGTGGAGTCGGCGCACATGCAATCGGGTGGCAAACCGGTCGTTATCGCCCTCTATCTACCGGTGGACCGACCGATCAACATGCGCCTGGCCGACGCGCTGATCATCGCTCACGGCGGTTCGCGAATAGAGCTTGGCGAACAGGGCCGGCTCCTGTCCGACCCGTACTTTCCTCTGCACAAGACGCCATCACCCACTTTGCGTGATATGTTGCGACGCTACGCTGACTTTCGCGTCCGGTACGGCGACCTGTTGAGCCCGGCAAGCACCCCCTCTCACTCGACGGTTCGACACGCGGACGACCTGTGGGCGGTAGTGCGCGATGTTCCTGGATGGACGGTGATCAACCTCGTGAACATGTCCGGAATCGTCGAAGCCCACTGGGATGAAGCTCATGCAGAGCCTCCCCAGATCATCGACGCCTCCATCGAGATCTGCACCGAGGCTGCGGTCCGCGAGGTGTGGTGGGCCAGTCCGGATGGAGACGACTACCGTCTTCAGCCCGCCGAATGGAGCACTAGTGAGAATGACACGATTCATGTGACGGTGCCGTCGATCGACTGCTGGGCGATGGTGGCCATGGAACTCGAGCCAGAGAAGGAAGCCTGATTTTGGATCTCTACGACCGAAGTATCGAGATCATTCTCGAAAACCAGACCCGTAGCGGTGCCTATGTAGCCTCCCCGGACTTCCCGACCTACCGGTACAGCTGGTTCCGGGACGGATCGTACATCGCCTACGCCATGGATCTCGTCGGGGAACATGACAGCTCTCACAGGTTCCACCATTGGGCAGCCGCCGTCATCAACAGCCGGGCGGACACGGTACGGCGCGCCGCGGCCAAGGCGGAACGCTGCGAGCCGCTGACCCGCGCCGATTTCCTGCACACGCGCTACACGACCGACGGTCATGAAGCCGGTGGGGAGAACTGGCCCGACTACCAACTCGACGGATTCGGAACATGGCTGTGGTCACTCAATGAGCACATGCAGCACACTGGCGAAGAACTGGATGCGGAATGGCGCAGCGCTGCCACTCTTGTCGCCGACTACCTCACGGCCCTCTGGGCAAAACCCTGTTACGACTGCTGGGAAGAGTTCCCGGACAGCGTCCATACCCACACCGTCGCTGCGATCCATGGAGGCCTCACTGCCCATCAGGCAATCGATGGTGTCTCCCATCATGCGACGCTCGCCTCCGTCTCGGAGTTCATCGCAACCGAGGCCCGAAAGAACGGTCACTTCGTCAAGTTCCCGGGATCCGATGTTGTCGACGCGAGCTTGCTTGGGCTGGCCGTCCCCTATCGCGTGGTAGATCCTGATGACCCGAAGATGCTCGGCACCGTTGCCCAGATCGAAGCCACACTCCGCAAGGGTGGTGGCCTGCACCGGTACCCCACCGACACCTACTACGGGGGCGGTGAATGGCTGCTGCTCACCTGCTGGCTCGCCTGGTACTACTACGAGCGTGGAGCGTACGACCAAGCCAAGACCGCCATCGATTGGGTGGAAGCACACGCAACCGAAGAGGGATACTTGCCCGAGCAGGTTCCGGAGAACCTCAACGATCCCTCCTGCTACAAGCCATGGCGCCAACGCTGGGGAGCCATCGCTTCACCGCTGCTCTGGTCACACGCCATGTATCTCGTCTGCGAGACCCTCCGACATCAGGCCTCCGAACTGCATAAGACCTGATCTTCGCCCGTCGGATCGTCGTCGGCTGCACCCCGGGCCTGCATCGGCGAACCGGCGCGATGGCCATGAGACCCACAACACAGATCCAGCTCGACTCTCAACCCTCGGCTACGAGCACGTCGACCTCACGACACCGGACAGGCTTGTCACGACGGAAGCTTTCTGCCAACACGCATCGCAGTCGGACCAGAACGAGTGCCGATCACTCGATCACACGCTACGACGTGCACCGGCTGCACCCGGGTCGTTCGAGTCCATCGATCGGATTGCCCATGAACCCGCGCAGCTCTCACTGCCGGCCCATCTCATCGTCCTCGAAGAGGCCGACTTCGACCACCTCCAGAACGAGACCGGTATGACTCGAGGAAACCTTGGAGGTCACATGGCCAAGTTCGAAGCCGCCGTGTACGTAACCATCGAGAAGACCTAACGGCAGCGGACACCGCGAACCGTGTTCGCCCTCACCGACAACGGCCGTGCTGCGCTCCGCCGATGGCGAGACCAGATGGCCGGGATCGTGGCCATGCTTCCATCCAACTGAGACGCCACCAGCGCTTCAAGACTGCTGTCTGTGGCGAGGGGGCCCGAGGCCGGGAAGGAAACGGGTGCATTTCCCTGGCCGTGTCCGTCGAAGTGGCACTTCGGATCGCGCGTTCATTATGACCGGGCATGTGCCTCAGTTGACCTCCAGGGACTTCTGACACTCGTCCGAGAGGAGTTCAACCCGCGCACGTTTCATCTCGTTCTTGCCCAGGAAGGAGTCGTCGGAGGACGGGTTCGGTGATGGTGTCGGCGCTCGAAGTTGTGGACTTCCGCAAGACGCACAACGGCTTTGTTGCAGTCGACGGGATCCCTTTCGATGTGCGACAGGGTGAAATCTTCGACTTACCCGGCCCGAATGCCGCGGGCAGGACCAGTACTTTGGAGAGTCTCGAAGGATTGCGGACTCCTGACAGCGGCTCCTTGCGGGTGACAGGGATCGATCCGACGCGGGAGTCCCACAAGCTGCGAGGTGCCACCGGAGTGCAGTTGTCCCTCGGACGTTGCCTGATGCACGGAACGTCCCTATCGCCTGGCGCGCTCAAACGGACACCCCTCTCATGAAGCCGACGAACACTCGGAACGGCGCATACGGGCGTTCTACAGCGAACCCGAAATCCGCGGCCATTCCGAACCTGGCCGCCGCCTCGAAATGATTCGCGTACGATTAGAGACGCACGAAGGGAGTTGACCATGGCCACTGGATCCAACGAAACGTATCCGGCACGATTGACCATTGACTACCCGGACCGTGACCTGGACCGTCTGTCGACGCTGCTGCGCCTCATCTACGTCATCCCGATCGCGATCGTCCTGGGCCTCGTTGGAGGGTCCTCATTTGGCGCCACGTTCGGTGAGAGTGGAGCCCGCATCGGCGAGGCGGGGGGCGGGTTGCTGGTGGCGCCGGTGCTCCTGATGATCCTGTTCCGACAGAAGTACCCGCGGTGGTGGTTCGACTTCAATCTGCAGCTCACCCGGTTCTGCACCAGGGTGGCCTCCTATCTGGCCCTGATGTCGGACAAGTATCCGTCCACCGACGAGGAGCAGTTCGTTCGCTTGGACCTGGACTACCCGAACGTCGAGCAGGATCTCAACCGTTGGCTGCCGTTGGTGAAATGGCTGCTCGCCATTCCCCACTACATCGTCCTGTTCTTCCTGACCATCGGAGCAGTGGTCGCCGTGATCGTCGCCTGGTTTGCCATACTCTTCACCGGACGTTATCCCCGTGGCATCTTTGACTTCGTGGAAGGCGTCCTACGCTGGGCGCTTCGAGTCGAGGCCTACGCGTTGCTCCTCGTCACCGATCGCTACCCGCCCTTCTCACTCGCATAGAACGACCAAACCTGTGCGGGAGGGCACACACGGTCCTGCAAGGTGCTGCCGGACGAAATGGACCGTTGAAGCAGTCCTGCCGGCAACAGTGAGTGCGAGGGTGGAAGGACTGCCATCACTCCGGCACGCGTGGAGCGCCCCGGTCTGGAATGCAGTCACCAGAGACTCGGAACCGCGAACGCGAGAGCAGATGCGCCGTTGAACGAGGCTGCCCAGCGCACACATTCGACCGTGCCGGGACGTCGATGTGCCGCCTCCGACGAAACCCTGCGGTCTACGCTGGCGTGAACCCCACACACCTGCAACAGATCGACGGCAGGCGCCTTCTGGTCCTACAAGTCGCTCAAGAGGTACTCGATGACATCGCCGGCGGAGTAGGTGTGAGCGCCCTCGGGGAGAAAACGAGCCACGTCGGCGATGTCGTCTCCGGAAGTCAACAGAAGACGTTCCGGGGCTCCCGACCTCTGGGTTTGGCCAAGACCGATGTTGGCCAGCAGGGCGTTGCACAGGCACCTGCGACCCACCGTGTCCTCCTTCGATCCGCCCTTGGCCACGAAGTCGTCGATCGGTTCTGCCGGACAGCGCCAACCCAACGAGCCGTCCGGACGCTGATAGGCATGCCGGAGGTATCCGAGATCACAGACCCGCTCGCGCTCTGCGTACACCGCGGGTTCAGAAAGGGTCCCCTCCAGATTCACCACCTTGAAAGGGAAGCCGGTCGGCGACGCCGCCGGATCGGTGAAGATTCGAGCCTGCCCTTGTCGACTCAGCTCCAACACCCGCCGTTTCATCGCGGGCTCTAACCCCGACTCCTCGCAGAAGGCGAACGCGGTCCCGACCTGCACTCCGGTGGCACCCAACTGGAGGGCGTCCGCGATCGCCTGTGGCTCGGCGCGCGACCCGGCCAGCCAAAACGGGAGGCCAAGGTCCCGGATCACATCGAGATCAGGAGTGTCCCGATCCCCGTAGACGGGCTCTCCCGAATCGCTCAACTGGAGTTTGCCGCGGGGTGGCGCGTTGTGACCGCCAGCGGTAGGCGCCTCGACCACAAAACCGTCCACATGCGATTCGGTCCTCCGGGTCAGCATCGTTGCCAGCACATCCGAAGATACGATGGCCAGGAAGAGCGGACGCTTCACCTCGGGGGGGTCACCACCGGTGTAGGCAACCGGGTCGAACTCGGTGACCGCGTCGACGTCCCGGCCGGCGCCTTTCACGTCGAACTTCAGACGGACTCGCAGATTGTCCGCCAGCCGATCCAACACCCCCGGAATGGCGCGAGGGATGCCGGCTCCCATCAGCACATGATCCACCCCGGCCAACATCGCCCCATACAGCGATGCCAATGTCGGCAGCTGAATCTTCTCCAGGAAATTGATACCCACCGGATTGGCGTGTCCCTCCTTGGCCAAGAACACCTCAACGAAGTTGGACGTCACCAACAGATCCCGCAGACGCCGTGATGGCGTCGCCTTCAACATCGGCTTTGAGCGGAAGCGTGCCTTGGGAGACTTGCCGTCCTGCAGAAAATACCTGTCGAGGATGCGAGTCGCGACACCGGGGACGGGAAAAGCCTCCAACGCCCGACGAACGTGCCCACCGACGTCACCCAGCTGCAAGCGGCGCACCAGGACCGCATCGATCCCGGTACCCGACACCACTCCGAGCTGACCGGCACAGGAAACCGCAGAGGCGAGCCGCCAACCCGAAACCCCGACTCCCATACCACCCTGTATCAACACCGGAAGGCTGTTGGTCATAATCAATGCTCTCTCTACTCGACTAGGTCCAAATCGCAACAAATGGCGCCGGTACCACCGTATCGTCGCACGGTCAGACTCATATGGGGAACAAAAGGTCACTGGAATCTGGAACCGTGGCCCACACCCGGGCCACAGGCACGAACGCTTCATCCATGAGCTTTTCGTGAACACCCTGTCGCAGTTCCGCGGCGAAAGCGAAGGCCCCTGTCGGGGATGATCCCACTCCGGGCGTGGCGCATCCGATCCGGCGGGATCCCTCCCGGGTCCGAAGTCATCTGGGCCCACCTCGGAAGACAACCTGCTCTTCCCTCCTACGCCGGCGCACCCGGACTCGGACAGGCGGAGAAGAGCTGCCACAGGCCCTGCAGGACCGCTGCCCCGTTGGTGCACAGAACTTCGGATCATCGATCGAACCGGTGCCACGGACCGGCACGATCCGGCAGAGATCACCAATGCCGGCCGTGGCTTCTCGTACGCCTTCTCGGAGAATGGGCTTCGCAAGTCGTGGGATCGTCTGGGCGGATCGGCGGCTCCTTGGAGGGGTACGACCGAAGCGCCGGGTCTGTGACCTCGGTGCCGGCACGGTACCGGACGTCGAGCAGTCACGCCTCCAGGCCACGAAAACGGTAGAGCTATCCTGGTTGCAGCCCGGAAGAGTCAAGAGAGAAGGAATCCACTTGCACGATCTCAGCCCTCACGGCATCGAGCCGAGAAACGAAGTCTTCTGGGACTTGTCGACGCCGGTTCTCGTCGAGCACACCCTCGAACAAGGTCTCGGCGTGTTGGCCCACCGTGGCCCGCTCGTTGTCAGCACCGTGCCGTATACCGGCCGGAGCCCCAAGGACAAGTTCATCGTCCGCGATCCTCAGACCGAGGGCGACATATGGTGGGGTGACGTCAACCATCCGATCGAGCCCGACGTGTACGACGCGCTCTATGCGCGAGTGACGGAACATCTGGCCGAGCGCAATCTCTACATCCAGGACTTGTACGCGGGTGCAGACCCCCAGTACCGGCTGGCCGTCCGGGCGATCACTTCGAGTCCGTGGCATGCGCACTTCTGCCGGAACATGTTCCGCTTGCCGCGCGCGTACGAGCTCGACGATGAGATCGAACCGTTTCACCCGGACTTCACGCTCGTACACGCTCCGGACTTCAAAGCGATCCCGGAGCGTGACGGCACCCGCAGCGAGGTCTTCATCATCATCTCCTTCGAGCACAAAGTGCTCTTGATCGGTGGCACGACGTACATGGGCGAGATGAAGAAGTCGGTCTTCTCGGTCTTGAACTACCTGCTGCCAAAGAAGGGCGTGCTCAGCATGCACGCCTCGGCCAATGTCGACTCGGCAGGAGATTCGGCCGTGATCTTCGGACTCTCCGGTACCGGCAAGACCACCCTGGCAACCGACCCGATGAGGAACATGATCGGCGACGATGAGATCGGGTGGGGTGCCGACGGCATCTTCAACATCGAAGGCGGCTCCTACGCCAAGGTGATCCGCCTCAGTCCCGAGGACGAACCGCTCATCTTCGAGGCCACCAACCAGTTCGAGGCGCTGCTCGAGAACGTGGTGATCAACCCTGAGAGCCGCCGAGTGGAGTGGGATGACGCAACTCGCACCGAGAATATCCGCAGCTCATATCCGCTCGTGCACCTCCCCAATGTCGTGAAGAGTGGCATGGCGGCGCACCCGCGCAACATCGTATTTCTGTCTGCGGACGCGTTCGGCGTGCTCCCTCCGATCTCACGACTGACTCGCGAGCAGGCGATGTACTACTTCGTCTCCGGTTACACCGCCAAGCTCGCCGGCACGGAAAGGGGTGTGAACGAGCCGGCCGCCACCTTCTCCCCATGCTTCGGCGCGCCGTTCCTTCCGTTGCCGCCCTCGTACTACGCCGACGTCCTCGCCGAGAAGATCGACGAGTTCGGCACCGGACTCTGGATGATCAACACCGGATGGACCAGTGGACCCTACGGTGTCGGCTACCGGATCCGGATCCCACACACACGGGCGATGCTCAACGCGGCGCTCGCCGGCGACCTCGACGATGCCACCTACCACCAGAACCCGATCTTCGGCCTGTCGATCCCGACAGAGGTTCCGGGGGTTCCCGCCCAATTGCTCGACCCTCGTAGCACCTGGAAGGATCCATCTGCCTACGACGCGCAAGCCGTCAAGCTGGCCGGGATGTTCCAGAGGAACTTCGAGCAATACGCAGCCAATGTCCCTGAGGCCGTGATCGCCGCCGGGCCGCACGCCTGACACGGTACGTCAGTCACGTGAAAAGCGGCTGCAAGACCGACGCGGCGTCACTCACGCGCCACATCCGCGGACGCGACCCGCTCCCGCCGGGCATCCGGCGCGGCCACCTTGGCGGGGATGTTCAGCAATCAGGTGTTTCGCGAGTTGCCGGTCCTTTCGGACGAGGTGGTACGTATCGAGTGGTTTCGTTGCACGATGTGCCGACATGGATGTCCTGGAATCAGGACATGGAGGCGCAGCGCTGGTTCGATTGGCCGACCGAGATGCCACCCCATGACCAACACGAAGAGCATTCCTGCAAAGTCATTGAGGAATGCCGGGCCGATCGGACCGCCGGGCACGGGGCACCATTCTCAGTACGCGGCGCCGCCGGCGGTGTGGCGGTCGGCAGTGTCGATCTCCAGCCGAAACACGAGGGCGAGTGGTTCGTCTCCTGCTCGACACAGAGCGATAGCGACCACGGCGCCTGCCCATCTGCGATCGGCACTCGGCGCCCGGAATCAGGGTTCACGTCGCTGATCGAACCACCACGCACTGTCTCGCATCCCGCCGGCCTCGACCTGGCGCGACAACTCCACCGAATCGATACACACCCGGAGGAGTTCCGTGCCGAGTTCGTAACGTGTCGCGATGACCAACCCGCAGGCGGCGTGAGCCTGCAGGAGTGACAGCAGCGATGATGTCGTTCGCCGACTTCGGTGAGCCATGAAAACCGAGCAACCTGCGAACGTCACCGAGGCCGACTGCCGCAGGCAACTCGGCAAGGAACTGTCTGTGGCACTCTGAAGCCAACCAGCGCACCAGAGACCGATCTCGCCGACTCGCTGGGTCGCCTCGGAGGCGCCAACCGCGACTGGATCGTGCCACAGGTCCGGCACATCGACCATGTCGGCGTCAGGGTTGCCATGGACATCGAAGATCAACCCAGCCCGCATCGAATGATCCCACACGAACCCTGATGAACCCGGACAGGTTCAGGGCTCATGCAGCGCATATGCGTATCCGAACCGGAGGACGTCTCTCACATGCGTTCTGTCAGCCGGATGCCTGAGGACCTGTCAGGTATCGGGCCACAAGGTTCAGACCCGGCAAGAGAGTCGAACGACAGGACCGCGGCGCCGCAGCGGGTGAGGTTCAGACCGACTCGGTGTTGTCTTCGGAGTCCGCGTCCCCCTCGGCGTCCGTCTCGAAGTCCCCGGTCTCTGAGTCCCCGGAATCAGGTCCCTCTCCCGCACCGCCACTATCGGTAGGCGCTGATGGTTCCCCTTCCTCACGGAGCACACCACGCTCCCGCATCTTTGACACGACGATGTCGGCGATGGTGGAACGTTTCTCGTCCGATACCCGACCGGCAAGCCACGGGTCGAGCTTCTCGCGCACTTCGGACTCGGTGAGGCCCCGCCACTCGGACTTCTTGGCGGCAACGAACTTGGCCGCGAACGCTATGCCGCCGACGATCAGGGCAAGCTTCACGAGCTTTTTCACGACCACTCCTCTCATACCATGCCCATGCAGTGTACAGCGCTCGACACGGTTGGAAGTCAGAAGATCCCCCACAGTAAGAACCCACCCGACGTCAGGCGGGGCGGACAGACCCCGGCCACCAGATGCCGCCTCGACCACACCATCTGTTCGATGGCAAGTGCACTCATGTGACGGGCAGATCGACACTCATGCGTGTGGTTCCGTGTCGAAAACCGACACCGCCACGGTCTGGCCCGGGTGGTCGGAGGAACCCGTCACTCTTCGTGCCCGCCATCTCGGTGTCAGCTACCCGGCCGACGACCGGACGCCCGAGGACCCGTCGCCCCCCGAGAAAGCGCCAACAACGCCACCCGGGCTATCCGCCAGCAAGTCTTCGGACGAGCCATAGATCACCTCCAAAACATCGCCCCGTCGCGCTCACCACTTGAGGCCGCCCGTGCTATGGGCAGCCGGCTCACGCAAGAACCGGGGGGGAAGGGGGGCTGCTCGGCGTTCCTGACCGGCAGAACACCGCAAAGGTCGCCGATCGAGGCACTAGATTCTCCACGTGAGCGAAGACATCGCATCGAGGGACCACGAGGGCCGGGTCATCGACTTTGGCCGCACCGCCGCCGACTACGAACACCATCGCCCAGGCTTCCCCGAGGGTTTCTTCGACCGCCTGGTGCACGACCGATGGATCGCTGCAGGTGAACGGGCCCTCGATCTCGGCACCGGCACGGGCACGCTCGCTCTGGGCTTCGCCGCCCGCGGACTCGAGGTCACCGGCATCGACATCGCCCCCGAGCTGCTCGATGTCGCACGTCGAGCTGCCGCCGAACGTGGATTGTCCGCTCATTTCCTCGAGGCCCGCGCCGAGGCCACCGGCCAGGACGACGCCGACTTCGACCTCGTGAGCGCGGGTCAATGCTGGTGGTGGTTCGACACGGACAGAACCATCGCAGAAGCCAAGCGCATCCTCGCCTCAGGCGGTCGCCTGCTCATCTGTGACTTCAGCTACCTGCCCCTGCCCGGCAACGTGGCCAGCCGTACCGAAGACCTGATTCTGCAACACAACCCTGGCTGGCCGAAGGCAGGCTGGCGTGGCGTACACCCCGAACAGGTGCAGGCTCTCGATCGCGGAGACTTCCGGCACGTCGAGAGCTTCAGCTATGTGACCCCCGTGGCGTTCACCCACGCGGGCTGGCGCGGCCGCATCCGCACGTGCAACGGGGTCGGCTCGGCCCTGAGCACCGACCAGGTCGAGTGTTTCGACGCAGAGCTGGCCGAGCTGCTCGCCCACGAGTTCCCAGGTGAGCTCTGCGTGCCGCATCGCGTCTTCGCCACCAGCGGGATCAAGGCCTGAGAAACCCCTCATTCCTCCTTCTCGTGACGGTTGGCCTGGATTACTCCTGTGAAGCGTCACGCGAACGGTGGTTTCGATGAGACACCCGAGTTGGTTGTAGCTTCACCGGTTTCCTATGCTCCCCATTTGTGCGTGCCCTACGTCCCATCGCCGCCGTTCTCCTGAGCTTCGCGCTGGTCGTGGGACTCGCCGGCCCGGCGATCGCCGACGCCCTGGCGGCGAAAGTGAACGCCGTGCGTTCGCCCGACCTTCCGATCCTGACGGCGGCAGATACCCTCGCAGCACAGTCCGCAGCCGCGCAAGCCAAGGCAGGCAAGCAGTTCCACACGAACCTGAACCCGCTGCTCGCCGTCTGCTCCACGGCCGGCGAAGTCGTCGGAGTCGGACCCAATCTCGACTCGATCTTCGAAGCCTTCCGCAACAGCCCACTCCACTGGGATCTGATCACCTCGTCGAGATGGACGTCCATGGGCACAGGCATGGCAACGACGAGTGATGGATTTCTCTACATCTCCGTGATCTTCTGTGAGGGAGCAGACGGTGACGCACCGACACAGCCCGCACCAAGTCCGGTCCAGACCGTGATCGCCCCGGTTCAGAGTCGCCACATAGCACCGAGACCTCCCGCAGTCCCCCCCGTACTCAAGGTGAGCCCTTGCTGGGGCAGCGACGCCCGCCGGCTCGTTCTACATGAACCACCGTGGATCACAGGGAGCTGTCCGGGTCTGGCCTAGTGCCTATAGGAGCAGCTCCGCGATCTGCACCGTGTTCAGCGCGGCGCCCTTTCGAAGGTTGTCGGAGACGCACCAGAGGTTCAACCCTCCCGGTGTCCCAAGCGTCTCCCGTATTCGACCGACAAGGGTCTCATCGCGTCCGGCAGAGTCCAGAGGTGTCGGCACACGGTCTGACCAAACCTCCACGCCGGGCGCCTCTCCGAGAAGCCGGACCGCTTCCTCCACTCCCAACGGCCGCGAGAACATGAGCGTGGCCGTGATGCCGTGGCCCACCATCACCGGCACTCGCACGCATGTCGGCTCGACCCGCAACTCGGGAAGATCGAGAATCTTGCGGCTCTCATTCACGAGCTTCCACTCTTCGTCGGTGTAGCCGGCATCTGCCTCGCTGCCCGCGAACGGCACCGCGTTGAATCCGATCGGTCGCACATACACGTCACCGCCAGGGTCTTTCCATCCGCCGGCGGAGAGCGCGTTCAGGTCTTCACCGAGTTCGGCCAACTGGCGTGTCAGCTCGTTGATGCCCTGCTGGCCGGAGCCCGACACGGCTTGGTAGGAGCTCACAACCATCGATTGGACGCCTGCCGCTCTATGCAGCGGAGCGACGGCCATCATCAGCCCCATCGTCGTGCAGTTCGGATTGGCGATGATCCCTCGATGCTTCTGCACCGCGGCGTCGTTCACTCCCACCACCACGAGCGGGACATTCGGATCCATCCTGAAGGCCGACGAGTTGTCGACGACGACCGCGCCCGCCTGGGCAAACGAAGGGGCGAACGTCCGTGATCGAGATCCTCCTGCCGAGAACAGTGCAATGTCGATGCCGGCCGGATCTGCCTTGTCGAGATCTTCGATTTCGACATCACCCCATGCAGTTTCCACGACTCGTCCGGCCGACCGACTGCTGGCCATCAGGCGCAACTCCGACAGCGGAAAACCTCGTTCCTCCAGGATCGAGACCATCGCCCTCCCCACGGCACCCGTCGCGCCGACGACAGCGGTTCGCACGCTACCCATCGGACTCCCCCTCGAAAAAGGCGCTGTGCAGGGCCCGCACGGCTCCCTCGACCTGGTCTTCTCGAATCACACACGAGATGCGGATGCTCGACGTCGAGATCATCTCGATGTTGATGTCGTGATCGGCCAGGACCTCGAACATGCGGGCGGCGATGCCCGGGTTCGACCTCATCCCCACCCCGACGATGGAGACGCGGCCGATCTCGAGGTCTACGATCACCGACTTTGCGCCCACCTCTCGGGCAACCTCACGCGCCGTCTTCTCCGCGACGGCGACTCCGTCTTTGGGAATCGTGAAGCTGATGTCGGTCGTGCCATCGTGCGAAACGTTCTGCACGATCATGTCGACATTCACCCCACGGTCGGCAAGAGGCGCAAACACCGAGGCGGCGACTCCCGGACGGTCGGGGACACCGACGATGGTGACCTTCGCCTCTGCTGTGTCATGGGAGATCCCACGAACGATCGCTTGCTCCATTGTGGTCTCCTTCACCCACGAACCCTGCCCGTCATGAAACGACGAACGAACATGCAACGGTATGCCGAATCGCTGCGCAACCTCCACGGATCGCGCCATCAACACCTTCGCACCGGTTGATGCCAACTCGAGCATCTCCTCAAACGTGATCTCGTCGAGCTTCCGAGCGGCAGGCACCAGCCGAGGGTCGGCGGTGAACACCCCGTCCACATCCGTGTAGATCTCGCACACGTCGGCATGGTTCGCTGCAGCGAGCGCAACTGCTGTCGTGTCCGTTCCACCTCTTCCAAGCGTCGTTACGTCTTTGGATTCCGGATCGACTCCCTGGAACCCGGCGACGATGACGACTTTCCCCTCTCCGAGGCTCTCCACGACACGAAAACCGCGAATCTCGCGGATCTTGGCGCCTCCGTGGCGCGAATCGGTCAGGATCCCCGCCTGCGATCCGGTGAAACTGACCGCCTCGATCCCCTCGGCGTGGATCGCCATCGCGAGCAGCGACATTGCGATTCGCTCACCGGCACTCAGCAGCATGTCCATTTCGCGCCCGGGCGGATCGGGGTGCAACTGGTTGGCAAGGTCGATCAAGTCGTCCGTCGATGACCCCATCGCCGACACGACGACGAGCACCTCGTTGCCGGCCCGCTTTGTCGCGGCAACCCGGGCGGCGACCCGCCGAATCCGATCAGCGTCCGCCACCGACGTTCCACCGAACTTCTGAACGTAGAGGCCCATGTCGCGCAGGGAGTGTACTGGTCGGAATACCGAACCCAGGGCTCAGGGTGACCCACAGGGTCACTACGAGCCCAGGGTTCGGCGTTTTGTCGGTCAGGAACGTTGTCTGGCGAGGCACTAGCATCGCCGCGTCATGCCAAGCGAGAAACGTGATCGTCAGCACCGCAACCGGGAAGAGAAGCGGAAACGCCTGCAGAGAGCCCAACGAAACGCTCTCCTGAAACGGCGTCTCATCCAGAGTATCTGGATTGCGCTGATCGTGATGGCCGTCGTCACCGTCTCGAATCTCACCAAGGGATCGAACACGACCACGACCACCACAACTACTACGACCCAATCGTCATCTACGACGATCGCTGAGCCGACGACATACACGACGCCTTCGGGCCTTGGTCCCGCCTACGAGGCGTTCCGAGGCCGGCAGGTGGCCTGCGGTGCAACCGCACCACCGCCGGCGCGCCAGATGCAGTTCGATGCCCCCGAGGACCAGCAGATCGACCCCGCCGCGACGGTGACCGCCACGATTGCGACATCTTGCGGCGACATCGTCGTTCAGCTGGATCCCGCGGCTGCTCCACAGACGGTCAACTCGTTCGTGTTCCTCGCCCGACAGGGTTTCTTCGACGGGACGGTCTTCCATCGTATCGTCCCGGGTTTCGTGATCCAGGGTGGTGACCCGACGTCAGCCGGTACCGGTGGGCCCGGCTATACGATCGCCGACGAGTTCCCGCCGGCTGGTTTCACCTACGATCGCGACGTCGTCGCCATGGCCAATTCGGGACCCGATTCCACGGGTAGTCAGTTCTTCATCGCGCTCGGCGACACGGGCCTCAAACCCGGATTCTCGGTACTCGGGACGGTGATCGACGGTGACGCTACGCTCGATGCGATCGCGGCGGTTCCGGTCGCTCCCTCGGCGTCAGGCGAGAACAGCGACCCGCAGGAGACCGTCTATATCAACACGGTCACCATCGACATCACCGGCTGACCCACCCTCATCGGCTCGGCCTTTGGCTGCACAGGCATGGACTCGGCGGGCTCTCCAGGTACGCTCACGTCGATGGCAGTGGACCTGCACACGCACAGCTTCTTCTCCGATGGGAGTGCCTCGCCGACCGACGTCGTCCGTGCCGCTTTCGAGGCCGGCCTCACGGCTGTTGCACTCACGGATCACGACACTCTCGAAGGTGTGCCGGAAGCGTGTGAGGCAGCCGACCAGGCAGGCATGGAACTCGTGCCTGGTGCCGAGATCTCCTGCGAATGGGCGCCGGGCGCGATGCACCTGGTCATCCTTTTCCTCGACGCAGGACCCGGCCCCCTCCAAAGCGAACTCGTCGACCTTCAGCGCGGGCGAGATGCCCGAAATCACGCGATTGTCGAACGTCTCCACGACCTCGGCATCGACATCACCTATGAGGAAGTGGCACGGCAGGCCGGCATGGGCGTCGTCGGCCGACCCCACTTCGCCGCCGTGCTGGTCCGCAAAGGCATCGTCGACGACATCAACAGCGCGTTCCGAGAACTGCTGGCGGATGGCAAGCCCGCCTACGTGAGCCGAAAGCGGCTCAGTCCCGAGGACGCCATCGGACTCGCGAAGGCGTCGGGTGCGGTGTCGATCCTCGCTCATCCCAAGACACTCGGACACGACACGGCCGACGAGTTCGCACGCACATTCCGATGGCTCCGATCGATCGGGCTCGTCGGCCTCGAGGCCTATTGCACCGAGTACCCACCCGACGAGCGTCTGGAACTCGCATCGGTGGCACGCAGCCACGGTCTCATCCCGTCAGGGGGATCCGACTACCACGGCTCGTACCGACCCGGTGTGCGGGTCGGACAAGGGCACGGGGACTTGCGGGTACCTGCCGAGCTGCTCGAGGAACTGCGGGCAGCTCGGGAAACGTCATGAGCGGCACGCGCCTCGGCAAGGCTGCCCTGATCGTCTCCGGCGGGATCCTGCTCTCTCGTCTCCTCGGATTCCTCCGCACCATGACGCTCGCGGGGATCCTGGGATCCACGCGCGCAGCGGATCTGTTCCAAGACGCCTTCACGATTCCCGACATCCTCTTCTACCTGATGGCCGGTGGATTCCTCAGTATCACGTTCATTCCGATCCTGGCACGCCACATGGCAGCAGAAGATGAACGGGAAGGTTGGCGATCCTTCACCGCTGTCTTTCGACCGGTCGCTATCACGATGACGGCACTCACCGTGATAGCGATGATCGCCGCGCGTCCAATCGTCTCCACCGTCTTCCCGAGATTCACGGCTGCGGAACTCGACGAGCTCGCTCACCTGATGCGCATCGTGTTCCCGGCCCAGATCTTCTTCGTCCTCGGGTCCCTGTTCATGGCCGTTCAGTACGCCCACAAGCGCTTCGTCATACCGATTCTCGCTCCCCTCGTCTACAACACCGTGATCATCGCCGGCGGCCTGTTGGCATGGCAGGCGGGCGACACGTCCGCAGAAGGGTTCATATGGGGAGCTCTCGTCGGAGCGGCGATCGGGAACTTCGGACTCCAGTGGTACGGAGCGCACCGTCTCGGCCTGCGATGGGAGCGCAACGTTCCCTGGAATCACCCTGCTCTGAAGGAGTACCTGCTGATGGCGCTGCCGCTCATGCTGGGACAGTCGGTCGCCGTCCTCGACGAGCAGTTCCTCAAGTTCTTTGGCCAACTCGCACAAGCCGGGTCCACCGGCCTGCTCGCCTATGCCAGACGCATCAACATGCTCCCTGTGGGAATGATCGCCCAAGCCGCCGGGGTCGCCGCGTATCCGTTCTTGGCGAGCCTGTTCACAGAGGGGCGCATTCGAGAGTTCCGCCAGACTGTCACCCGCGCGCTGCGGTACGGCATCTTCTTCGGATGTGCAGCGACGGCCGCCGCCGTCGGAGCAGCGCTGCCCGCGATCCGTATCGCCTACCAGCGCGGCCGATTCGGTCCGGAAGACACCCTTGTGACCGCCGGTCTCCTGGCCCTCTACGCGCTGAGTATCCCGTTCTGGGCAATCCACCAGATCTATGCGAGGGCCTTCTACGCGCAACGCCGCATGTGGATTCCCGTCGGAGTAGGCACAGCGGCGACCGCTGTCGCCGTGCCCCTCTACCTGTGGCTCTTCAATATCATGAACATCCGAGGCCTGGCTCTCGCCAGCTCCCTCTCGATCGCCGTCTACGCCATCGCTCTTGCCTCGATCTGGCATGTCCGCAATGGAGTCGACGACTTGCGCCCGGTTCTCGGTACCGCCTGGCGGAGTACTGTTTCCGGTGTCGCGGCCGGTCTCTCCACCTGGGGTGTCGTCAGGCTCATCACCGGAGGTTCCGTACCTGGCGCAGACCTCTCCCTCGGCGCTCTCGCCGCCGGCGCTCTCACCGTCGTTCTCGTCTATGCAGGCGTCGCACGACTCCTCGGCACTCGAGAGCTCACCAGCCTCCTGCGTGGAAGGGCCCGTCGACGCTGACTCCACAGAGCCAGTTCACGATCGCAGAGGTCGATCATGTCAGGAAAGCCTGAGCTATGACGTCTCACGGGACAAGTTGCCGACGCCTGTGCGCTGCATGTCACCCCAGACCTTCTTCCGCCGCGGGTTCCAGAACATCGCACGGACCCGCCACCAGACCGTTTGCTGTCGCAGCCCCAACTGCTCTCCGAGTGAGTAGATCAGGAGCCGCCATGCCTCGCCGGGACCTTCGTAGTATCCGAATCGCTCGTCGAGGATCAGTCCGATCAGCGAGTTCGCCGCGCCGATCGCCAGGGCGACCAGGATGAGCGGAATCGCTATCTCCAGGTTGAGCAACCCGAGTACCAGCGACACAGGTATGACCACCCAACCGATCGCTTCGATGATCGGCGCAAGGAATTCGAACGCTATGAATGACGGCCAGGCAACCATTCCGATGAGCCCGTATCGCGGATTGAACAGCATTCCCCGGTACTGCCAGACGACCTGCATCAGTCCGCGATGCCAGCGAATCCGCTGCTTGCGTAGCGCCTTCCTCGTCGCCGGCACTTCCGTCCATGCAACGGCATCAGGCGCGTAGACGATCCGATACGGCTTCCGATTCTTGCGATAGTGCCGATGCAGCCGCATCGTCAGCTCCATGTCCTCGCCAAAGTGGCCCTGCCGGTAGCCGCCCACTTCGACCACGGCTTCCTTCTTGAAGATCCCGAATGCCCCCGACACGATCAACAGAGACCCAAGTGCCGACCACGCTGGACGTGCAGCGAGAAACGAGCGGATGTATTCGACGACCTGGACCATCTCGAGCGGCCGCTTGGGAAGCGACACGTTCGTGACCCTGCCGCGCCGAACCTCGCACCCGTTGAGCGGGCGGACGTTGCCGCCCACGGCCACGGTTCGGGCACGATCTTCGACGAAGTGCCGGACCGCTCGCAGCAGACATTCCTCATCGAGCACCATGTCCGCGTCGGTGGCCATCACATAGGGATAGCGGGAGACGTTGATGCCGGCATTGATCGCATCTCCCTTGCCACCATTGTCTTTGTCGACAACGACGATCGGCAGGGGAAGCCGGGAACGATAGATGCGCCGGATGGACTGGGTCTGCAACTGGGGACAGTACGGGGTATCGACCAGCTCCATGCGGAACTCGTCGATGAGCCGCTGCAACGTGTCGTCGGTGCTTCCGTCGTTGACGACGATGATTTCCTTCTTGGAGTACTTGAGCATTGCCATCGATCGCACCGACTCCGTGATGCCGACGGCCTCGTTGTACGCAGGGATGATGATCGACACGGGTGGAGTCGTGTCCGAGCTGAGCATGTCGTGAATGCGCCCAAACCGGGACGAGAACTGGTCGGCGTGCAGTGTGCGGTAGGAGACGAACGCGAGGAAGAACAGCTGCAGCTCCATGACGATGAAATACAGGAGTACCGAGTAGTTGAACACCTCGAGGAAACTCATCCGGCCTCTCTCACCGCCGTATCGTCCGCCCCGAGCGAGCCCACGACAGGCAGATTCCCGTTCAACATCAACTGCTCTCTCGCGGCATCGCGGGCGAACGCGTCCTGGTCGCCTTGGGCGTCGATCAGCGCCTGGCGACCACCAGGGATCAGCGCAAGCGCTTCGGCGGCATTACGACGCACCCACCACTGACGGTCCCGGAGGGCTTCGATCAGAACGTCGACGGCTCGAGGATCCATCCGTTCGCCAAGAGCCTTGACCGCCTGGGCACGGACTTCCCACGCAGGATCGGCCACGGCACGCATCAACGCCGGAACACACTGCGGCGTACCGGCGGTTCCCAGAGCGGCAGCCGCCCGAATCCTCAACTCGACCTCATCGCCATCCAGCGCGCTCAACAGCGCCGGCTCCGCGCCCACATCACCGATGGAGCCGAGCACCCTTGCGACGAGCGGCAGCCGACGGCCGGGGCGGTCCACCGCCGGGTCGGACAGAATGAGATACCGAGCCAGAACGGGCACCGAGACGGTGCCGAGCTTGACCAGAGAATCGGCGATTCTGCTGGCATTCCAATCCGTCTCCTCTTCCAACAGTTTCACGAGTGGCGGCACCGCCCGCGGATCCTTCAGCCCGGCCAGAGCGTCGGCGGCTTGCACGCGGACCTCCGGGACGCGATCACCGAGGGCAGCCAGCAGGGCATCCGCCGTACTCGGGTCACCGAGTTCCGCAAGAGCACTGGCGGCTACGACCCTCCGCTCCCTTCGCCGGGATCTCTCCAGGTCCCAGACAAAGCGCTGAACGATGCCGAGGTCCCTCGCAATCCGGAGGAGGTTGGCCCGTTCGCGGCCCTGGACAGACCGCAGGAAATCCAGCAGTGTATCGAGAAAGACTCGGTCTGCAGCCCAGGAGCGGAGCGTGTGCAGCGGATAGCCGGACCGTGTCACGATCTCGCTGAGCGCTCCGATATAGGAGGCGCGGCGAAACTGGTCGAAGCGGCCTTTGAAGTGCCCGATCACCTTGGTCGCGAACAGCCACGCCGCAATCAGTCCCGACGACGTGACCACGACCACCAGCACCGGCACCAACTGTGCACTCATCGTTCAGCTTTCATTCACTCATAACGTCGGCCATGAGTCACGGTGAGTTGAACGATTCGAGTGACCGGAAGGTGCTGCTCCCTCGTGGTCCTCAGGCGCCGGCGGCAGCCGGCGATCGAATTCGGCGGGCCGGCCACACCCGCCGATGCCGTGCTACGCCCCCTACTCCTCGAGACTCACACCGGCGGCGCGGAGCTGCACTCGCACCCGTGCGAGGACCTCGCGTACATTGAACGGCTTGCGCACGAAATCGACGGCACCGAGATCGAGACAGGCGACGATATCCTCTTCACTGGTGAGACCGGAGAGCATGATGACCGGAAGATCGACCCCGTCATCCGACCACCTCTGAAGCACTTCCGCTCCCAACAGGCCCGGCATCACCTGATCGAGAAGCGCAAGGTCGAATTCACCGCTCTTACCCATCTCATACGCGTCGATACCGTCGTAGACGGCAGTCACCCGCGCGCCAGACGCTTCGAGACTCCTGGAGACGAGCATTGAGACGACCCGGTCGTCTTCAGCAACGAGTATTCTTGCTGCACCCATGCTCGCTCACCCTAGTGCCTCGACAGACACCTCACCTGTGCCGTCTTGTCGGCCAGGAATGCCTCCTGCGGCGTCCTCGCCCTCGACGTGGTGCGCGACCACGCCCTCGTCGTGTGTCCTTGTGAGCGACGAGACTCCGTATCGACACCCCAAACGTTACCGGCCAAGGCACCGGCTGCGCCACGGCCCGTTTACGACCATCCCGGAGGCGTTTTCCCTTCAACCGCTCTCTGCCGCTGCAACCAGCCAGGTCACGACCGGGACGTAGGCACGGTAGAAGAACGCAGAATCCACGGTCTGCGGAAGCGTCCTCACCACCGCCGCACTCCCGGCGACGCTTTGCAGGGGAAACGACACCGCCGCTTCACTGACGTCACCGGCAACATATATCGTCCGTGCGCCGCGGATGATCATCGGCGCGTGAGCCGGCAGCCCGCGGCGTTCCAGAGCGACCGCTCCGGAGGAGGTCACGGGAAGCTCCAGCCAGGCATCGACGGTGCCCTTCGCCTCGACGATTTCGAACCAGTTGCCGAAAGGAACATCGAAGTCCCACCCTTGCGGTGTGTGCCCTCTCACCTCTACCAGATGGCCGGTGATCTCCGCTCCCGACAACACGAACCTATCTCTCTCCGAGACCATGACGATGCCACTCCCCGTATAGTCCCAGTCGCCGGTCCGCAACGACTCCGGTACCGTCGACAGATCCTCGAACCACCTTCCCGACCATCCGCTGGACTCGACCGAGAACAGCGCTTCGAGCCTCTCCCTCGCCTCGGCCGGAGTTGGGTCGCCGAGAATCTGCGTCTCCCCGTAGAGCCAGGTACCCCGTTCGTACCAGCCGGAGATGCGTTCGACGTCCGAGCTCTCGAGTCGGCCTGAGACCCGCCGCCGCCCCTGGGGATCGATCACGCCTTCGTCGTTGACGTACACCCCGTAGGCGTCGACCAGCATCACGAGATCGGGCCTTGTGCTCGGCCACTGACCGATCGGTCCACCACCGGGCGCGGCGCCGATGTATCCCTCACTCACCGAAAACGGAACCTTCAGCGAGTGGAGAACGAGGCCCAAAGCCTGGTGCTCACGATACGAATCATCGAGAACCGTCTCGTCAAAGACGACCAAGGAAAGGTCACTCACCGGTCGGCTGCGCCATATCGCCCATCCCACCGATGGCCAGGCCAGCAAAGGAACCAGCACGAACACGACGATGGACGTGATCAGCCGGTGGTAGCGGCGCTGAGAGCGCGACAGTCCGGTTGCGACGGAACGATCTCTCATCTCTCTACTTTCGGCCTGGTTGCCGATTAGTTGAGCAAGCCGTCTCCGTCAGTCGTTCGGCGGTGCCTCGGTTCGCGCCGACAACACCCAGGGGCTTTCGAGATGTGGTGTGGACGGCAGGGAAGCTGCCACTTCCTCTTCGAACAGGACCTGTTGGACCACGGCAGCGATTGCCGCGGCTTCGAGCGGTCCTGCCCCCCCTGCGATGTGAAGTTCAGTCTCCATCGAGTTCCACCAGTTCGATCAGCGTACCGGCCAGCGTCGCGGGGTGCACGAATGCGATGCGATGTCCACCACCGCCGCTGCGAGCTTCCTCATCAACGAGGCGCGCTCCTCGCGCCTTGAGATGATCCAGGGCATCGTCGATCGAGGTCACCGTGATGGCGATGTGGTGCAGGCCCTGGCCACGCTTCGCCAGGAACTTGCCCACCGGACTCGACGAAGACAACGGCGCAAGCAACTGCACGTAGGACCCCCCGACCGGCAGCATCGCCTCTTCGACTCCTTGCTCGGACACGGCTTCGCGTGACAGCGGTTCGATACCGAGGAGATCCTTGAACTCTGCGAGGGATGCATCCAGGTCATCGACGGCGATGGCGACATGGTCGAGATTGAAGGCCTTCACAAGAACAGCCTACCGCCCCCGGGGTACGATATGTCAGTCGCTCAAAAGGAGTTCCCCATGGGTGCCGTGGTCACCGGAATCGCCAGAACACCACAGGGTAGGTTCGCGGGAGTATTCAAGCCGCTCAAGGCAGTCCAGCTCGGCGCCGTCGCGATGCAAGGTGCGCTGGATCGGTCCGGACTCGCCCCGGAACGCATCGAGGAGGTGATCTTCGGCCAGGTGCTCCAAGCAGGAGAAGGTCAGATCACCGCGCGACAGGCCGCCGTCCAAGCCGGAGTTCCCATGACCGTTCCGGCCGTGACGATCAACAAGGTGTGCCTGTCGGGAATGACATCCATCGCCATGGCAGACCGATCGATCCGTCTCGGCGAGTCCAGCTTCGTGTTGGCAGGAGGCATGGAGTCCATGACGAACACGCCCTACATCGCTCCCAAGGCCCGGTGGGGAGCCCGGATGGGCGATGTGCAACTCATCGACGCCATGCTGCACGATGGCCTCTGGTGTAGCTTCGATCATTGCATCATGGGCGAATCCGCCGATCGTAAGAGTGCGCAGTTGGGCATCGATCGCGAAGAGCAGGACCAATGGGCGTTCAACAGCCACAAACGGGCCCAGGCAGCCACGGAGTCCGGCGCGTTCGCCGACGAAATCGTCCCGGTCGAAGTGCCACGGCGCAAAGCCGACCCGGTCGTCGTCGCCATAGACGAAGGCATCCGCCCGGACACGACGATGGAGAGCCTCGCAAGGCTCCGGCCGGCTTTCTCGGATGACGGAACGGCGACAGCCGGCAACGCCTCCCAGATCACCGATGGAGCGGCCGCCGTCGTTGTCGCAGATCGCGCTGCTGCAGAAGCCGAAGGACTGCCGATCCTTGCCGAGATCCTGTCCTATGGCCAGATCGGAGGTGCAGACGCCACGCTTCAGGAACGTCCGGCCGAGGCGATCGCACTTGCCTTGAAGAAAGCAGGCATGGACGCAGCGGATCTCGAACTCGTAGAGATCAACGAAGCGTTTGCTTCGGTCGCCGTCTGGTCTGCCCGCATGCTCGACCTCGACCCGGAGAAGGTCAACGTCAACGGTGGTGCGGTGGCTCTGGGACATCCACTCGGCGCATCCGGTGCCCGTATCACGGTGACCCTGATCAACGCCCTCCGCAAACGGGGAGGCGGCATCGGCGCGGCGGCGCTCTGTGGTGGTGGCGGCCAAGGCGATGCCCTGATTCTGGAGGTGTTTGTATGATGCCGGAAGCGCCCGATCACAATCTCGCACTTGATCTCGTACGTGTCACCGAAGTGGCCGCGATGGCCGCTGCACGGTGGCAAGGCAGAGGAAACAAGGAAAACGCGGACCAGGCCGCCGTGGACGGGATGCGCGCCGTCCTCTCGACCGTGGCTATCGACGGAACGATCATCATCGGCGAAGGCGAGAAAGACAACGCCCCAATGTTGTTCAACGGAGAGCGCGTCGGCTCTGGACAAGGTCTGCGAGTCGACGTCGCCGTGGACCCCGTCGATGGCACGACATTGACCGCGGAGGGCATGCCCGGAGCGCTTGCCGTGATCACGGTCGCTGAGGCCGGTTCGATGTATGCGCCGGGAAGCCTCGTGTACATGGACAAGATTGCCGTCGGCCCTGCCGCCGCAGGCTCAATCGACCTGGATGCCCCGGTCGCCCATAATCTGCGCCAAGTCGCCCGCGCACTGGGTAAGGACATCAACGACCTCACCGCGATCATCCTCGATCGCCCACGAAACAAGAAGTATGTGGACGCTGTGCGCTCCGCCGGGGCGCGCATTCGACTGATTCGCGACGGCGACGTCTCCGCAGCCATCTCGACGGCCGAAGTGGATTCAGGCATCGACATCCTGCTCGGCATCGGCGGGTCTCCGGAAGCGGTGATCGCTGCGGGGGCACTGACCTGCCTCGACGGCGAAATGCAGTGCAGACTCTGGCCGCGAGACGACACCGAGCGCGAGTACGCCTTGGAGAACGGGCTCGATCTCGACGTCGTCTTGACGACACGAGACCTGGTCGACTCCGAGAACGTCTTCTTTGCGGCAACGGGGGTCACCGGCGGCGAACTCCTGGACGGTGTGACGTTCTACGCGGACGGTGCGGAGACCCATTCGGTGGTCATGCGTTCGAAGACCGGCGCCGTCCGTTACGTCGACACACGGCACAATCTCAAGAAGCTGGAGCGCATCAGCAGCGTCCCTCTGAGCTGACAGGCATCCAAGTCTCTACTCCCCCTCGACGACAAGCGGGTGCAGAAGCTTGGCGAACCCCCCTCTCTGCTTCCCCCTTCTCCCCCGTTCTTGCGTGGGCTGGCTGCCTATAGCGCGGGGCGGTTTCAAGCGGTGCTCTCACGCAAGAAGGGTTGGGTGCTCCTTCGTTCAGACGCCCCCGCCCCGGCATCGACACCCCGAAAGTTACTGGCCGAGGCACTAGATCGCGCCGCCGACCTCGAGGGCTCCAACGAGTGTCGACGCGGTCGCCACTCCAGTCGCTCGGATCCGCTCCTGCGGGAACGTCCCACGGTCATACAGCACACATCTGGTACCGACAGCCACGGCCGCCTCGACATCGTCCAGAGCGTCGCCGATCATGAGCACTCCCCCAACGTCCACGCTGTCCCCGAGAGCCTGGAGGTGGCCCTCGAGGAAGACCTGCTTGCGGGCTCCTCGCTCTCCTCGAAGCCCTTCGACACGGTTCATGAATGATCCGATGTCGAACCGTTCGACCATGGTCACCAGGTCATCGTGCCAAAGCATCGAAAGGAGCGATTGCGTGTGGCCGGCTCTCCTCACGCCGTCCAGTGCCTCGATGGCGTCGGGTGCGAGCCGCATCTTCGGGAGCAGGTCCCGATAGGCAACGTGGAAGACATCGTCGATCAGACGCCATTCATCATCGGGAACCACCCTTCCGAGCAGCGACTCATAGAAACGACGTACGGGGCGCTGGTAGTGCGCCCCGTACTCTCGGATGGTGATCGACGGCTCACCGATCTCTCCCAGTGTCACATTCACCGCATCGACGACCTGTGTCAGATCGTCGAGCAGCGTTCCATTCCAATCCCAAACGATGTGCACCGTTGAGACCCTAGGTGACTGGTGTCGAATGGGCGTCTCGTGAGAATCGGCGCCCACTGTCCGCGAGAATGCGCTGGTCAGAGGCACGCGCGATCGTGACTCTGCGTGGGATTTTGAGAAAAACACCAGCCACCTAGGGGCCCACCGAGCAACGCGTCGCACGCATCTCGACGATTCAGCATCACTCGGCAGACTCCCGGAGCCCTATCGACTATTCGGCGACGCGACGGCGAAGTCCGGTGGACGGCTTGAAGTAGGCGTACTTCGTCGCGGCGATCATGATCTCTTCACCGGTGGCAGGATTGCGGCCTTTGCGGGCGGAACGGCTGCGCGTCCCGAACTTGCCGAAGCCTGCGATCTCGACCTTCCTGCCGGCGTCCAACTCGACAGCGATGATGCCTTCGCCCGGCTTTGTGGAGAAGATCTCTTCGATCACTTCTGCGGCTTTTGTCTTCGTCAAGCCGGTCTTCTGGGCCAGCTTGTCGGCCATTTCCTTCTTGTTCATGAGTTCTCCCTCGTTCACGCACCGGAAGTTTCCAGCGCTCATTCTCCGAACGTCGCGTCCGACGACACCCGAAACCTACCCTGTTTCGTTGACTTTGTGGGGGATTGTGTCGTCCCCTACATCTCCCGTCTGCCCAGCAACGCTCGCCCAAGCGTGAGCTCGTCGGCGTAGTCGAGATCTCCACCGACGGGGAGACCACTCGCGAGACGGGTCACCTGTACCCCCAGCGGCTTCAGCTCCCTTGCCAGATACATGGCAGTCGTGTCGCCTTCCACCGTCGGGTTGGTGGCCATGATCACCTCCTGGATCCCTTCGTCGGCGATCCGCTCCATGAGCTCGGCGATATGGAGCTGATCGGGCCCGATCCCTGCAATCGGTGAGAACGAACCGCCGAGCACGTGGTAGCGTCCCCGGAATTCCTGCGTCCGCTCGATGACAACGATGTCTTGGGGACGTTCGACAACGCACACGAGTGAACCATCACGCCGAGAGTCCCGGCAGATGCCGCACTCATCGTCGGCAGCGACGTTGAAGCAGCGGCGACATGCCTGCACCTGTGTGCGCATGTCGATGATCGACTGTGCAAGTCGGCGAGCATCGGTCTCTTCGACACCCATCAGATGGAATGCCAGTCGTTGGGCCGATTTCCTCCCGATTCCCGGCAACCGGGTGAGTTCGTCTATGACGCGTTGGACGGGAGCCGCGAACATCAGCCGAGGAGGTCTCCAAGACCTCCGGTGACGGAGCCCATCTGTTGCTCGGCAGCGCCCGATGCTGCCCCAAGTGCCTGGTTGACGGCTGCAACGACAAGGTCGCCGAGCATTTCCGGATCCTCGGGGTCGATCACCGACGGGTCGATGTCGACGGAGACGATCGAACCGCCGCCGGTGACGGTGGCCTTCACCACGCCGCCGCCGGCCGATCCTTCGAACTCGGTCTCGGCAAGTTCCTGCTGCACGGAGGCCATCCGTTCCTGCATCTGCTGCGCCTGCTGCATCAGCTTGCGCATGTCTTGTGGTCGCATTCCCATGGGCACCAGGGTATCAGTCCCTGGGGATGTCCTCGATGACCTGCCCGCCCAGCAGACCCTCAACGAGCGCTCCCGGATCTGCGTCGGCGGGAGCCTCGACCAGTTGATCCTTGTCCGGGACGCGTTGATCGCTCGCGTCGGCCGGCGCAACGGCGCTCGACCGGAAGACGATCTGGACCGATCCTCCGAGTAGTTCGCTCGCTCGAGCCGCGACGATTCCGGCTATGTGCGGATCGCTGTTGATCTGCGCGAGATGAAAACCGAGATGTTCAGGAAGCACGAGCACGACCGTCGACCCTTCCACATGCCCGGGGCTTGCCTCGCGGAACATCGCGAGTCGTCGCGGACCCAACTCGTCTCGAACGGCGCCGACCAATGCCGGCCACACCGTCTCGAACTGCTCGATCGTCAGCCCCTCGACGAGAGGCATGGTCGGCGTGTCGAGCTGCTCCTCATGGCTCTCGACCGGTACCGTCTCGGCGTCTCGAGGCTCGACGGTCGGTACCGACTCGGCTTTTCGCGTCTGCTCCGTCGTCGCCTCCGAGACATCGGCCTCTCTCGCCGGCGACGAAGGGACCGCCGGCGACCGGGAAGGTCGAGGCGCCGTCTGCTGGATACGCCTGACTTGCTGTTCGACCCTATCCATCCGAGCTGCGAAAGAGGCGACATCGACGCTCGTTTCCGGTCGTGTCAGCTTGAGCAATGCCAACTCCACCATGAGTCTCTCTTCACGACCTTCTCTGAGCCTCAGGAGTGCTTCGCTGAGATGGTCGACCGCACGCAGCACCTCTTGTGGAGGCAACTCGTGAGCCACCTTCCGCCACTCGTCCAGTGTGGTTTCCGGTTCGTCGGCCACCTCGGCGAGGTTGGGGGCGTAGTGGGCGAGGAACACGCCACGGAAGTAGCCGAGGGCCTCGGACACGAATCGTCTCAGGTCGACACCCTGGGACGAGAGTTCCGCCACGAGTTCGAGCGCCGCCTTCGCATCCTGGCTCGTGATGGCCGACGAGAGCCGAGAGAAAGCCTCACCATCTGCGAGACCCAAAGCCCGGTTCACGCCCTGGACTTGCACCCTTCCTTCGCCGAGTGCAGCGACCTGTTCCAGCAGGCTGAGAGCGTCGCGAACCGAACCTCTCGCGCGACGAGCGACGGCCGCCAGGGCGAGGTCCGCAGTGTCGTAGCCTTCCGAGGCACTGATGCGACGCAGATGCGCGACGAGCACGTCGACCGGCACCTGCCGGAAATCGAACCGCTGAGAGCGGCTCCGAATGGTGTCGAGCAACTTGTACGGCTCCGTCGTGGCAAGCACGAAATGGACATGCTCCGGCGGCTCTTCGAGCGTCTTCAACAGTGCATTACCCGCGGCCTTGGACAGCATGTGGGCCTCGTCGAGGATGAACACTCGCTTCGCCCCTCCGACCGACGCGACGGTCGAGACGCTCACCCGCATCTCTCTGATGTCTTCCACACTGTTGTGGGAAGCAGCGTCGAGTTCGATCACGTCGAGCGACGATCCCTCGGCGATCGCCACGCACGATAGACACTCTCCGCAAGGTTCACCCTCGGAGTTGCGATCCGGGCAGTTCAATGACTTGGCGAGCACCCTCGCGGTCGTGGTCTTTCCGGTGCCGCGCGGTCCGGCAAAGAGGTAGGCATGGGCGACACGTCCCTCCCCGATCTCTCGCTCGAGGGTCTCGATGATGTGATCCTGGCCCACGATCTCCGAGAAGCGTTGCGGCCGGTACTTGCGGTAGAGCGCCTGGTAGTCCACTGATGGCGATAGTAGCGGGGACTGGTGACAGCGGTCAGAAAGGGGCCGACGGGCGATGGGCGACACGTGGTCGCTCGCAGTGGCGGACGTTTTCTTCCCACAAGTTCGTACCCTTGGCGGCCGATACGCTACGAAACAGGAGTTTCGTGAACCAGACACCAGACGCCCGCGACGCGGGCACCGGGGCCCAAGATGCTCCATCGAACCGAACCCCTGCCGTCTGGGCACGCGGTCTCGTGCGGCGGTTCGGCAAGAGCCTGGCCGTCGACAACGTGAGCCTCTCGATCGACCGCGGGGAATTCTACGGACTTCTCGGACCGAACGGCGCCGGGAAAACCACGACGATCAAGATGATCGTGGGTCTTCTCCGGCCCACGGCAGGCACCGCGGGGATCAACGAGTTCGAGACCTGGCGTCAGCCGATCGAGGTCAAGCGAAGAGTCGGCGTCCTCCCCGAGGAGTTCAACCTCTACGACCGCCTCACCGGGTCCGAACTCCTGGACTTCACCGCGGCCATTCATCACATCCCAAAGAAGGATGCAGTTTCGCGCCGTCGCGAACTGCTCCACCTCCTCGACCTCGAAGACTCGGCGTCGGCGCTCATCGCCGACTACTCACGGGGGATGCGCAAGAAACTTGCGCTCGCTGCGGCGGTCATCCACGCTCCCCCGGTCCTGTTTCTCGACGAGCCGTTCGAAGGCGTCGATCCCGTCAGCGCCCGCCTCATCCGGCGGCTGCTCCAAAGCTACACGGCCCAAGGTTCGACGGTCGTGTTCTCGTCCCATGTGATGGATCTGGTGGAACGGCTGTGCACGAGGGTCGGGATCATGCTGCACGGCAAGCTGGTGGCCGAAGCGACTCCAACTGAACTCAAGGCGCAGCATGGATCGATGGAGGACGCATTCCTTTCGGCGGTGGGAGCCGAAGACCTCGGCGAAGGACTCGAATGGTTAACCGCCTCGTCTGGCTGAAGTGGCGTCTTCTCGTGAATGGTCTCAAGCGAGACAGGCAGCGCGCCGTCGGGTTCCCCCTCGTTGTGCTGCTCATCGTCTGGGTGTCATTCCGGCTGTCCGAGCATTTCGTGGACACGGCGCTTTCGCTCTCCGGTCAAGCCAGAGAGGAGTTCACCTACTGGGCCGCCCTCATTGCATGGCTCGTGTGGTCGACGCTTCCGGTCCTTCTCTTCCCCCTCGACGAAACGCTCGACCCTGCGCGATTCTCCCTCTCCCCGATACCTCGTGGAAAGCTGGTGGTCGGCCTCACGGCCGCCGCCCTCATCACGCCGACACTCTTCGTCCCGATCGTTCTCCTCGCAGACGATCTGCGTCTCTTCGCGCACGGACCGAGAGCCCCGGTCGCGTGGCTGGCCTCGGTGTTGCTGCTGCTGCTCATGGTCGTGAGTGGACGGGCGTTCTCGAGTTTCGTGACAAGGGTCCTTCGGGGTCGGCGTGGCCGAGACATTGCCATGCTGATCGTGGGCTCGATCGGTGTCGCAGGGTTCGGCCTTCAACAGTTGCTCTCCAGAACCATCGACACGCTCGGCATGGAAGGCGCAGTGCTCTCCTACCCGCTCTCGTCGATCGCGTGGGCTCTGCCCCCTGTGGCCGCCCAGCGCGCCGTGACCGAGGCCGGCTCCGGTAGCTGGGTTACGGCGATCGCGATGCTGGCGGTCGGCACCGGATGGCTCCTGCTGATCGCCTTCGTCTGGGATCGGCTCCTCGGACATCTCACCACGACGCCGGAGGCCGTGACTTCACCGACGACGCGTAGGAACGGCCACGGCTTTGCCCGGCTCCCCGGTTGGTCCACGCCGCTGCTCATTGCAAGAAAAGAGTTGCGGTTCTATCTTCGAGATCCTCGACAGCGAATGGTTTGGACGGGGGCCGTCATCTTCCTCGGGGTCATCGCTGCCTCGGTCATCGTCGGCACCGCAACCCTCTCGTTGCTACGAAACAGCGTCTGGCTCCCGCTCCTCGGGCCACTGGTTGTCATCTTCGTGGGGCTTCCGGTGGCACTGAACCAGTTCGGATGGGAACGCAACGCCGCCTCATTCCTGTTCGCCCTCCCCATTCGCCCCTTCCAGATGATCCTCGGCAAGAACCTGGCGACGTCCACCGCAGTCCTCCTCGAGACCCTCACCCTCTCCGTCATCCTCGCTGCAGTCGCAGATGCCTGGGACGTCCTCTGGCTCATCCCGGTGCTCGCCCTCACCGCAGTCGCATGCCAACTCTCGGTCGGCAACGTCGTCTCAGTCCTCGCGCCGCTGCGCCTGCCGAATGTCGGAACCGATATGTTCGCCCAAGCCTCGGAGCAAGGCTGCCTTTCGGTCGGAGCGCAGGTCGTGTCGTTCTTCGTCATCGCCTTGCTGATGATCGGGCCGGTCTCCGCGTTTGCGCTCGTAGTGGCTTTCGGTCAGGCACTCTCCCCGTGGTTGGCCATCGCCGGGTCACTGCTGTGGGGGACGATCATCTACGGTATCGGCCTGCTCATCTCCACCAAGGTGCTGGCACGAAGAGGGCCGGAGATCGTGGCTCTCGTCCAGACGATCTGAGCCAGTGGTCAGTCGTCAAAGCGACCCCAACAAGAGGGCACCACGTCAACCACTGATAACTGAGAACTCAGAGTCGGCAGCCGGCCACCGACATCGGCTCCTCTGTCTACCCTCCCCGTCATGACCCCTCTACGGCTCGGCATCGATCTCGACGGCGTCGTCGCCGACTTCAACGCCGGCTGGATCGACCGATACAACACCGAGTTCGAGACGGAACTGCCGCTCCATGCCGTGCGCACCTGGGATGGGCTCCACACCCTGACGCACTTCCGGAACAACCGCGAGTTCTGGACCTGGGCCCGTGGCCACGGCGGCGGGAGCATTTTTCGACATCTCGATCTGTATCAGGGGGCACTCGAGACGCTCGAAGCCCTGACGGCCGCGGGGCATCACGTCGTCATCCTCACATCAAAACCCAGCTGGGCCATCCACGACACGTTCGCCTGGCTGGCCGACAAGCGCATCCCGACCAGGGAAGTCCACATCATCGAGGCCAAAGGGCGGGTTCCCTGCGATATCTATCTCGACGATGCGCCCTACCAGCTCGAGCGTCTCGTGGCCGAACGACCCGAGGCGACCGTCTGCCGCTTCGTCCGCCCGTGGAACGGGCCGATAGACCATGCAGTGGACGTGCACTCGTGGGACGACTTCCGGCTCCTGGCCTCTCGCCAATCCGAATAGAAGCCACGGCCCTCATGCACTAGCCTCAAGAGTGCGCTGCGCTGCGCGCAACGCAGAACTCGTCCACGAGCAAGGAAGGGCGGAATGAAGAACTGGAGATTCCTGCTGCTCGTCGCTGTATTCGCAATGATCGCTGCCGCATGCGGTAGCGGAGCAACGACAACGACCGCAGCACCGGCCACGACGGCAGCAACGACAACGACGGCAGCAACGACGACCACCGCGGCACCAACCACCACCACGACAGAGGCGCCACCACCGGCCATCGGGACCCCTGACAACCCGATCAAAGTGTTGTTCGTCCCATCGGTCGACGCCCAAGTGATCGTCTCCGGTGGCCAAATCATGGCGGACGCTCTCAAGCAGGCGACCGGCCTCAACTTTGAGGTGAGCGTCCCGACGTCCTACGCGGCAACTATCGAAGAGATGTGCGCATCGCCGGCCAACACGATGGGATTCATCCCGGGACTCGGCTACGTCCTCGCCTCTGAGCGTTGTGGCGTCGACGTTGCCTTCAAGGCGGTTCGGTACGGTCACTCCGTCTACTGGGCGCAGATCATCGTGCCTCGCGACAGCGGCTACACACAACTCTCCGACCTCGACGGCAAGACATGGGCATACCCGGACACAGGCTCGACCTCGGGCTACATGGTGCCGACCCTCATGTTCAACGAAGCAGGTGTCACGCCTGGCGAGAAGCTCGAGACCGGCGGTCATGGTGCCACCGTCCTCGCGGTCTATCGCGGCGATGCAGACTTCGGCACGACCTACTTCTCGCCGCCACTCATGCCGGACGGGAACTGGGAAGTGGGCATGAGCCCGGACATCCCCGATGATCTCGTGAGTTCCTGCGCGCCGACCGAGGACGGAAAGAAGCTGATGTGCGGTGACTGGCGCGTGCTCGACGCACGCGCGAGCGTCCGCACCGATGCGCCCGACGTCATCCAAAAGGTGAAGATCATGATGATCTCGCCTTCGATTCCGAACGACACCCTGTCCTTCGGTCCGAAGTTCCCGACAGACGTGCGCAAGCAGATCGCAGATGCGCTCGTCGCGTTCTCGAAGACGGATGCATGGGATGAGTCGATCGGTAACCAGGACTTCTACGGATGGACCGGCATCGAGCCGGCAAAGGACTCCGAGTACGACAACCTGCGCAAGATCGTTGCCCTCGTCGGCTACACGCCGGGAGGCTGATCAGATCCGCAGATGAGACGCCAAGATGGGGCAGGGACACACCCTGCCCCATCTCGCGAGTAGGAACCACGATCGACGGATAGGGCATGCTGAAAGTCGAACACCTGACCAAGGTCTATGAGGGGGGCACACTCGCCCTCGAAGACGTCAACTTCGAAGTCCCCGACGGAGAGTTCCTCGCCGTGATCGGCCTGAGTGGCTCCGGCAAGTCCACGCTGCTGAGATGCATCAACCGTCTGATCGAACCCACGGAAGGTCGCATCACCTGGAACGGCATCGACATCACCGCCGCTCCACAAGATCAGCTCCGTCGCATCCGACGCCGTATCGGCATGGTGTTCCAACACTTCAACCTGGTCCACCGGTCGAAAGTCCTCACGAACGTGCTCCAAGGCAGCCTCGGGTATGTCAACCCGGTGCTGAGTGTCATCAACTCGTTTCCCAAAGAACAGGTCCAACGGGCGCTCGCTCAGCTCGATCGGGTCGGCCTGAGAGATCAGGCCCACAAACGCGCCGACGAGCTCTCCGGCGGCCAGCAACAGCGGGTTGGCGTGGCCCGAGCCATGATGCAGAACCCGGAGATGGTCCTCGCCGACGAACCCGTCGCAAGCCTCGACCCGGTGCTGGCGCACTCGATCATGCAGTACCTCGAAGTGATCAACAGAGACGACAACGTCACCGTGCTCTGCTCACTGCACTTCCTCGACCTCGTCCACCGTTATGCCGACCGCGCCATCGCACTCAAGGACGGCCACGTCGTCTTCGAAGGTCCACCCGTCGATATCGACGACGAGAGATTCAAAGAGATCTACGGAAAGGAGGCCGAGCGCGTTGGCTGACAAGGAACCCACCAAGCGCGGTCTCCGCCACTCGCTCCTCGTCGCGCTCATCATCATCGCCGGCGTTGTCATCTATGCGTACGGCTTCGGTGTCACCAAAGTCAACCTCAGCGAGATCAAGTCCGAGACCCGGCGGGCCCAGCTGACCCGAGTGCTGCGTGCCCTTGCCCGTCCCGACCTCCTGACGTATGAACGCATCGACACCAACACCGACATCCCCTTCTACATGCCCTGCCCACCGGGGGGATTCACCCCACCTGAGCAAGATCCTTACTCTCGTCACATCACCGTTGACCCACCCTGTGTGCAACCAGGGGACGACATCACCGTGCGCGGTGTGAACTTCTCGCCGAACGCCAGAGTCACCCTGTATCTCGTCCCACCCTCAGGCGATCTCAACCTGACACTCGGCCAGAAAATCCTTGCGGACGCGACCGGCGAGTTCACCCAAACCGTCTCTACGAGAGAACGCCCCTCGGATCAGCAGCAGACCATTCGAGCGATCACGCGTGAATCCATAGGCACGATCTTCCATCGTGCCGACGTTCAGATAACCACCGCCACCGGCAACACGCTCACCGTGAAATCGCCGCGCGTCTCGCAGTCGGCGAAGGACACCTGGGACAAGATCATCGAGACCGTGTTCCTCGCCTTGCTGGCCACGACCTTCGGTGTGTTCATCGCCGTTCCGTTATCGTTTCTCGCCGCGAGGAACCTGATGAAGGACATCAAGATTCCGTTGGTGAAACTGGCCCTGCAGCTGATCGCGATACCTGTTGGTGCCGCCATCGGGATCCTTCTGGCCCAATGGGCACAAGACTTCAGCACAGTGTTCACAGGCCATGCTCTGCTGGTGGTCCTTGGACTCGTCGTCTTGCCGGCCCTCGTGTATCTCGCTCTGCGATGGTCGTTCCCCGCCGTCGAGGAGGAACCACCGACGCTTGGGCTTCGGATCAGTCGAAGCATCGTGCTGACCGTCGCTTCGGTGGTCGGCATCACGGTGCTGTTCCTGACGGCGGACCTCCTCAGCCGGGTAGGCAACTGGTTGGCGCCACGGCTCGCCGACTTCGCTTTCATCGGGGGTTTCGCGTCCACGATCGGCGACATCCTCGCCGCAATCATCACCCTGATCACCGCCCTCCTGGCCGCAGGGTTGCTCTCGAACATGGGTGGGCGACTCGCCATCTGGCTCCAGGGGCACCTACCTAATCGAGTTCTCCGCCCTCTTGCACTGCCGCTGATGGCGCTGGCCGGTGCGGTGATCTTTCTGCTCATCGCCCAGGCCATCTCGTGGCTGTACAGGATCAACGACCCACTCAAGATCTTCTGGGTCCCCGGAGCGGTCGGTGCAGCGTTCGGCCTGCTCCTCGCCTGGCACAACTACAAGCAGGAGGTTGTCAACATCGGTTTGACGATCTACTACCTGGCTCGGACCACCTTCAACGGTATCCGATCGATCGAGCCGTTGGTGGTGGTGATCGTGTTCGTGGTTTGGGTCGGTATCGGACCGTTCGCGGGGTCTCTCGCTTTGGCGCTGCACACGGTCGCCTCACTCGCGAAGCTGTATTCCGAGCAGGTGGAGAGCATCCTGCCCGGACCGCTCGAAGCTGTTCAGGCGACGGGTGCGACCCGATTGCAGACCGTCGTCTACGCGGTGATCCCACAGATCGTTCCGCCGTATATCTCCTTCACGTTGTACCGCTGGGACATCAATGTGCGCATGTCGACGATCATCGGGTTCGCCGGTGGCGGCGGTATCGGGTTCCTGCTCCAGCAGAACATCCGACTGCTCAACTACCAGGCAGCGTCGGTGAACATGCTGGCGATCGCGATCGTCGTGGCGTCGATGGACTACCTCAGCTCGAAGGTGCGGGAACGCATCGTGTAGCCAACGTGTTTCTCGTCAATGCTGGCGTCGTTATCCGACGCTGCCATTGACAGGAACCAGAGAGATGGTCTCTAACCTTGACGCCATGAGCGCCATGATCCGCCGCACCCGCGAAGTGCGCGAGCAGCAGGAACGCGATCTTCTGGCCCCTGTTGCGACGAGATCGACAGACTCAAGGGGACGCGAACATCCTGAAGAGCCCGACACGTACCGCACCGCTTTCGAACGTGACCGGGATCGCATCTTGCACACCAAGGCGTTCCGGCGCCTCAAGCACAAGACACAGGTGTTCGTCAACCCCGAGGGAGACCACTATGTCACGCGCCTCACCCATACGCTCCAAGTGACCCAGGTCGGTCGAGCGATGGCCGCCGACCTCGGGCTGAACGAGGAGTTGACCGAGGCGATCTGCCTCGGTCACGACGTCGGTCACTCGCCGTTCGGGCACACCGGGGAGGAGGCGCTGTCCCCCTACGTGGAAGGCGAATGGCTGCACTCGGAACAGAGCGTCAGAGTGCTCCGTGTGCTGGAGCCGGTGAACCTGTCGTGGGAGGTACTCGACGGGATCCGCGCGCACTCGTGGAAGATCGACCCACCGCCCGCCACGCCCGAAGGCATGCTGTGCCGATTTGCGGACCGGATCGCATACCTCACCCACGATGTCGACGACGCCCTTCGCGCCGGAGTGATCGGCCGCAGGGATCTTCCCGAACGGGCCCTCGATGTGTTCGGCGAACCGGGATCGGACTGGATCGGCACCATGATCGATGCAGTGGTCGACGAGTCGATCCGCCAGGGATCGGTGGTGATGAATCCGGCGGTTGCGGCGACAATGCAGCAGTTGCGCGACTTCATGTTCGAACGTGTGTACCTGCGCCCTGAGTCACGACCCCAGCAAGAGCGAGCGATCGCCGTCATCAGGAACCTGGTCGACTACTTCATCGAGCATCCCGATGACGTGCCGGACACCTACCGCCTCGACGACGCCGATGCGGTCGAGCGAGCGATCGACTACGTGTCGGGGATGACGGACCGGTACGCGTTGCGGGTCCACGACAGTCTGTTCAGACCCGAGGGGATCGATTGACTCTCGTCAATGCCGGCAGTACCAGGTGCGGCCGGCATTGACGAGAACGCTACTCCAGAATGGTGTCGATCTTCTCCAACACTTCCGCCGGGATCTCGACCTCGCTCGCTCCCAGGCTCTCTTCGATCTGCGACACGTTCGTCGCGCCGGTGATCGCGCTCGTCAGCGCCGGATGGCGCAACACCCAAGCGAGTGCCAACTGGGACCGGGTCAACCCGATCTCCTCGGCGATCGGCTTCAGCGCCTTGACCTTCTCGCGCCGCTCCTCGTTGTACATCCAGTCCTTCAATTCTTCGTCCCGGGCGTATCGAGACCCTTCGGGAAAACCGTCGTCGTACTTGCCGGTCAGCAGCCCACCGGCCAGAGGACTCCACACGACCAAGCCCATCCCGGCCGCCTCCACCTCACCCAGGATCGTGTTCTCGACCCGCTCCCGATACAACATCGAATACTGCGGCTGTTCGCATGCCGGCGGATGCAGACCATTCCCGCGAGCGAACGCAACCGCCTCGGCGATCCTGGCCGGAGGCCACTCCGATGTGCCCCAATACAACACCTTGCCCTCGTCGACCAATCCACTGAAGGTGGTAACGATCTCTTCCATGGAGACCGCATCGTCGTAGCGGTGAGCGAAGTACAGATCCAGATAGTCGGTGCGAAGCCGTGCCAGGCTCTTCACGATCGACTCTCTCACGTGCTTGCGGGACAGGCCCCGATCGTTCACGTCCTTGGACATCGGCCAGTACACCTTCGATGACATCACCAGCGTATGCCGAGGGAAGTCCGACAGCACCTCGCCCATGACCTGCTCGGCCACTCCCTGTGCGTACTCGTCGGCGTTGTCGAAGAAGTTCACGCCACCCTCGTATGCCGTCCTGGTGATCTCGGTGATCGATTCCTTGTCCTTCACGGAATCGCCGTACGTCGTCCATGCGCCCAGCGAGATCTCCGAAATCCTCAACCCCCACCTGCCCAACTGACGGTATCGCATCATCGCCTCCTGTCACTCGCCTAATCTGCTTCTATGGATCCTGACGTTATCGAGATCGAGCGCCAAGAGCACGTCGCAACGATCTGGCTGAACCGGCCGGAGAAGCTGAACGCTCTGAGCCTGCCCATGTGGGCCGACCTCCCCAAGGCCGTCCAGGCGGTCGGAGACGATGGAGAGAGCCGGGCCATCGTCATCGCGGGGCGGGGCCGTGCATTCACCGCCGGGATCGACATCACCGCTCTGGCCTCGTTTCCGGCTCCCACCGACGTCAAACGTAGACAGGATCTCTACCGCGCGATCAAGCGCCTTCAAGGATCGTTCACCGCGCTCGTCGACAGTCCCCTGCCCGTCATCGCCGCAATTCACGGCGTGTGCATCGGTGCGGGGGTGGATCTCATCACCGCCGCCGATATTCGCCTCGCCGCCACAGACGCACTGTTCTCGGTACGTGAGACCCGCCTCGGCATGATCGCGGACGTCGGCACGATGCAGCGCCTTCCCAAGATCATTCCTGCCGGGTATGCCGCCGAGCTCGTCTACACCGGACGCGACATCTCCGCAGCCGAGGCCGAGCGCATCGGTCTCGTCAACCATGTCTACCCGGACGGCGACGCCCTCATCGCAGCCGCACGGGATCTCGCCGGATCGATCGCCACCAATTCGCCGCTTACGATTCGAGGTATCAAACAAGTGCTGCGCGCCGGCGCGAACCGGTCGACCGAAGAGGCGCTCGACTACGTCGCCCTCTGGAACGCGGCATTCCTCAACTCCAACGACTTCGCAGAAGGCCTCGCCGCGCTCATTGAGCGCCGTACGCCCGACTTCAAAGGAGAGTGACGTGGATCTCGTCGTTTTCGGTGATGCCGGCCGGCTCTTGGTCGCGGCGCTGCTGTCGGGCGCCATCGGATTGGAACGAGAAGTCCGTCTTCAAGCGGCCGGATTCCGCACCCACATGCTCGTCGGCATCGGATCGGCTCTTTTCACGCTCCTTTCGCTCACTGCGTTCGGCCCAACAGCCGATCCGGCTCGTATCGCCGCGCAGATCGTCACCGGCATCGGTTTCCTCGGCGCAGGCGCGATTTTCAAGGAAGGCGCCACCGTTCGAGGCCTCACAACGGCAGCAGGGCTGTGGACGGTGGCGGCGATCGGGATGGCCGCCGGCGTCGGCAGTTTGTTGCTGGCCACCGTCGCCACCGCTGTGGTGCTCCTGGTCCTCTTCGGTTTGCGAATCATCGACGCATGGCTGCGACGGCGCCTCGGGACCAACCTCGTGACGGTCGAAGTGATCCTCGACGATGCAGCCAGTTTCTCGAAAGTTTGGAAGACTGCAACCAGAATCGACCCTTCCGCCGAAGATGTCAGCTTTCGGCGACATGGGGACACGGGCGGCATGATGCGCATGGACGTCGATGTGCAGCGCGCCGAAACACTCGTGGAGTTGCTTGCAACCCAGGAAGGCGTCACCAGAGCCGAGGTAGCGCAATGACCAGACCAGTCATCCCCGTGATCCTGGCCGGTGGTTCGGGAACGCGGCTCTGGCCGCTCTCGCGACAGGCCAGCCCGAAGCAGTTCACCGCCCTCACCAGCCCTCGGACGATGCTGCAGGAGACCGTCGAGCGCGCCAAGACGATCGAGGCCGCCGGCGCCCCGATCATCGTGACAAGTGCCGCCCTGGCAGCCACCGTTCGCGAGCAGTCACCCGGAGCGACACTGATCATCGAACCTGTCGGACGCAACACGGCACCGGCCGCGGCCCTCGCCGCGCTCTACTCCACCGCCGAAGGCGCCGATCCGATCCTGCTGGTCATGCCGGCCGATCACGTGATCAAGGACCTCAACGCCTACCTGAATGCGATGGCTCGAGCGATCCCCCATGCCGACGCCGGCAGGCTCGTCACTTTCGGGATCGTCCCGACCGCACCCGAGACCGGATACGGCTACATCGAGCAGGGAAGCCCCATCGCAGATGCGTATCGCGTAGCCAGATTCGTCGAGAAGCCAAATGCCGCGATCGCAGCCAACTACATCGCGTCGGGCCGCTACCTGTGGAACAGCGGCATGTTCGTGTTCCGGGCTTCTCGGTTCCTCGATGAGCTCGGCAAACACCGCCCCGAGATGCTCGCCGCCGTCCGCTCAGCTTCGTTGCGTGGCGCTCGAAGCAACGGAACGATTCGGATCGACCTCGAGTCGTTCGCGGCGATCGAAGGAGATTCGATCGACTACGCGGTGATGGAACAGACGGCAGACGCCGTCGTCGTGCCTCTCGACGCAGGTTGGAGCGACATCGGCTCGTGGGCCGCCCTCTGGGATATCGGCGATCGCGACGAGAATGACAACATCCTGGCGGGCGACGTCCTCGCCCTGGACACTTCAGGGTCGTACATACGAGCGGAAAGCCGTCTCGTCGCGATCGCCGGTCTCGATGGTGTCGTCGTTGTCGAGACCCCCGACGCGATCCTCGTGTGCTCGCGCGAGAAAGCCCAGGACGTCAGACGACTGGTCGAACGTCTCGAGTCGGCGCAACGCCCCGAAGTGGAGTAGCGGAGTCGCCGAGAGGCAAGAGACAAAGACGCCTCAGCCGCGATCTGGACGGTGAAGGATCGCGGATACGGGATGTCAAGCGCAGGTGCGAACATCGCCTGCATCGTCCTCGATCCTCACCGACTGGACCACCCCGAAGCCTCCTGCCGTCAGGCAGGGATCGAGCTTCGGTGCTCGTCGACGAGTCGACGCAACTCAGGAAACACAGGGTCGATCTCATACGCATACCCGTCCCAGAATCCGTCACGATCGGGATCGAAGCGGCGAGCCGGGGCGACGTCCGCACTCAGGGCGATCCGCTTCATCCGGTGCTCGATCTCCGGAGCCGACGAGAACGCCTCGCCGACTCGTAGCGGCTCCAGGACCCGAACGCTGACCCGCTGTCCGAACCGCAACTGCGGCGAGTACGGGTATTCCCATACACGATGGGTTCCGGTGATCACGACCGGCAGTACGGCAACCCCGAGCCGGTCGGCGAGTCTGAATGCCCCCATCTGGAAGGCAACTTCGACGCCGAGAATCGACCCCTGCGGAAAGACGACCAAAGCGTCGCCGGAATCGAGCACCGCAGGAGCCTTGCGAAGCAGATCCCGGTATGCGGTTCGCGGTGTCTTCGCCTTGACGACGACATGATCGGTGGATCGCAGATGGCGACCCAGGACACGCCATTCGACGAGTTCTTGCCTCACGACGAATCTGAGAGCGAGTGGCAGACGCATGAGGGCGACAGCATCCGCGAACCCTTCGTGCAACGGTGCCACGACATACGACTTTCCGGGGTCGACGTGCTCCAGACCGCCCACGTCGAGCCTCATGTCCAGCAAAGAGCACACGCCACTCGCCCACACACGTTCCAGCCGATGAAGCGAACGGCGTGCACCGAGCCGGCCGGCAGCGCTCATCGCCCATGCATGCGGCCCAAGCAACCACGCGGCACCTGCCGCGGCCCTCGCTGCCGATCGAGCGGTCGCCGTTTCGATCCTGCCTCCCGGGAGGCGATAGGTGTCCACATGTCCAACCAACGCACAGCCGGCGCAACTTCATCCCTGCCGCCGCCGGACCGGTGGCCGAGAACGCCAATCGGGCACCTCCGTACTCCGTGTTTCGTACCGCGATGCGTCGTCGATGCAAGACCAGAGGGCGGATGTGGCGGCTCGAACACAAGCCCTCCCGCCCGTTCGGTTGCATCGAGGACACAGCGAGTCGACATCCGATCACCCGAGCCCAATCCGATGCAACGGTCGGGTTGCTCTGTGTCGACGAGCGATGCACAGTCATCGATACACGTACCATGCATCGCTCGGTGGTCTCCTAGTCTCGGAGCATGCGGGAACGGAACAACGGCCGGAAAGCGAGTGTGCTTCGGCGTTACGTGCCGATCGTGGCGTGGTTGCCGCACTACCGGCGCTCGTGGTTGCGGCCGGATTTGTTCGCCGGCCTCACGCTGTGGGCGGTGCTCGTGCCGGAAGCCATGGCCTATGCCGGCATCGCCGGGGTCGACCCCGTCATCGGTCTCTACACGGTCCCCCTGCCGTTGCTCGCGTACGCCGTTTTCGGCAGTTCCCGCATCATGGTGGTCGGTCCCGACTCGGCGACCGCACTGCTGTCGGCCGCGACGATTGGATCCCTGGCTGCAAGCGGCACCGCCGACTACCTGGCCCTGACGGCCGCACTCGCGATCCTCGTCGGGATCCTCTTCTTGGTGTTCGGCCTGCTTCGCCTCGGATGGGTCACAGACTTCATCTCCCGGCCGGTCATGCAGGGCTTCATCGCCGGCGTCGTGCTGGTCACCATCATCGGTCAGGTTCCGACCCTGATAGGACTCGCCCCGACAAGAGGTGACTTCTTTCAGCAGCTCTGGAGCATCCTCGGTGTCTTGGACAACGTCAACCTGACCACGGTCATCGTCGGCGTGGGCAGCCTTCTCCTGCTCTTCTGGATCAGGAGGTACGCTCCACGGCTCCCGGCGGCCTTGGCGACGATTGTCGTTGCGATCATGGCCGTGACCCTGCTCGACTTACAAGGTCGCGGGGTCGCCACCGTCGGAACCATCGCCGCGGGTCTGCCCAGACTGGGCCTGCCATCCGTCGGCGGTCTCCATGTGTACAAGACGCTCTTCTCCGGGGCGCTGGCGATCGTCCTCCTCGGCTACGCCGAGACACTCGGATCTGCCAAGGCCGCCGCTGCCAAGACCGGAGAAACGATCGATCCCAACCAGGAGCTCCTCGCCTTGGGGCCGGCCAATCTCGGGTCAGGCCTCAGTGGAGGATTCATCGCCGTCGGAAGCTTCTCGAAGACCTCGGTCGCACTCGCCGCCAACGCCAAGACACAACTTGGGTTTGTCCTCACAGCGGGTTTGGTCGTCCTGACACTGCTGTATCTCATGCCGGTCTTCAAGCACCTGCCCGACGCCGCCCTTGCCGCGGTCGTGATCGAGGCGATGGTCGCCCTTGCGGATCCCGCGTACTTCCGGAAGCTCTGGCGCATCAGCCACTCGGAGTTCCTCCTCGCCTTCGTTGCCATGTTCGGAGTCCTCTCATTGGGTGTGCTGCCCGGAATCGGGGCAGGAATAGCCCTCGACCTGCTCCTTCTGATCCGCAGCGCGAGCCGTCCCCGGGCGGTCACCCTTGGCAAGACCGCCGGTCACGTGTTCCAGGATCTCTCACTGCATCCCGAGGGAACGACGGTCCCAGGATTGGCTGTGTTCCGCTTCGAGGCCCCGCTGATCTTCACGAACGCCTCCTTCTTCGTGGAAGAGGTCGAGCGTCTGGTCTCCGAAGGGGACATCGACACGGTGCTCGTCGATGCCGAAGGCATCAACGGCCTGGACTCCACTGCGGCCGAACGCCTCCTCGAGCTGCACGATGAGCTGAAGCGCCATGAGGTTTCGCTGTGTTTCGCTCGTGTTCGTGATCCGGTCAAGGACGTGATGCGGGCGAGCGGCGTGCTCGACGCCATCGGCGAGGACCACATCCACGGATCGATCACCGCCGGTGTCAAGGCGTTCAAGCGCGCACATAAACGGCCGGACTGAGACGAGTGCTCTTTGGAATCCGCCTCAGAAACCCAGCGCCTTGGCCAAGAGGCGGCGCTGGTGGCGTACCCCACCGAACATGAGCGACGTTGATTTGGCCCTCTTCAAGTACAAGTGGACGTCGTGCTCCCACGTGAAGCCCGTTCCACCGAGAATCTGGATGGTCTCTCCCGCCGCGCCGACGTACGCATCGGAACAGACTGCTTTCGCCATCGGCGACGCGATCCTCGTTTCGGCTTCGTCGTCCGCGTTGCGCGCCGCCCAGTGTGCGGCCGACTTCCCGTGCTCCACCGCCACCAACATGTCGGCACACCTGTGTTTGATCGCCTGGAACGACCCGATCGCCCGGCCGAACTGGAAACGGGTCTTCGCGTACTCGACGGCCGTTTCCAGACACCACTGCGTTCCCCCTACCTGCTCGACGGCGAGCGCGACGTTGGCAAGCAACAGAACCCGCTCGATCACCGGTCCTGCCGATCCCTCCGTTCCGAGGAGTCCTCCTGCCACGACATGATCGAAGGACACGTCGGTCTCACGACGGGTCGCGTCCAGTGTCGGCACGACACCCACACGCAGACCCGCCGCGTCACCAGGAACGAGAAAGAGGCTGACGCCACTCTCGGTCCGGGCCGCGACGACGAGGGTGTCGGCGACGTTGCCGTACGCCACATATCGTTTGAGCCCATCGAGTACCCAGCCCTCGTCGGTGGCCGTCGCCCGCATCATGATGTCGTTCGGATCGGTACCGTGCGGTCCCTCGAACAGCGCCATCGTCATGATGCGCTCTCCCGCGGCGACATCCGGCAGGAACTCCTGCTTCTGCTGTTCCGAGCCGGCCAACAGAATCGCATGGGTCGCCATCACGACGGTCGAGAGGAATGGCCCCGGAAACAGAGACCTGCCGAGTTCCTCGATGACGATGCTCGTTTCGGTGAATCCGAATCCGACGCCACCGTATTCTTCGGGAATGGCGAGGCTGTGCCATCCGAGTTCTGCGCCCGCCTTCCACAACTCGCGGTCGTAACCATCCGGCTTCTCCATCAAATCGCGTACGACCTTCGAATCCACATGATCCTCGAGGAATTGACGAGTCGTCTCTTTGAGCATCTGCTGCTCTTGCGTGAGTGCGAAAGTGATCTCAGCCACGGCGAACGTCCTTCCAGGGTATGCCCTTGTCGACCCGCGGCTCACCCGGGAGGCCGAGCACCCTCTCCCCGAGGATGTTGCGCAGGATCTCCGACGTCCCTCCTTCGATCGAATTGGCTCGGGCACGCAGGAACTGTTTCTGCCTCGCCTTCGGGTCGCCGATCGACGTCGGTCGAACCATCTGGTAGCCACCGGGGAACAAGGTGCCATCCCAGCCCATCATGTCCAGTGTGAACGCAGTGATCGCCTTGTTGAGATCGGCCCACGCGAGCTTGCCGGTCGAACCCTCCGGACCGGGGACACCGACCTTTCTCATTTCTGCTGCGCGAATCGTGGTCAGGCGCATCGCCTCTGTCTCGGCCCACAGCCTCGTCAACTCGTCACGCAACACCGGATCGTCGAGTCCGTATTCTCGCCATGTCTCGACGGCGATTCCGATCGCCCCCGATCCTCTGGGGAGAACCTTGCCACCGATCGCCACCCGCTCATTCATCAATGTCGTCATCGCCACGCGCCAGCCTGCACCGACCGCGTCGATGCGCTGATCGTCGGGAATCCGCACGTCGTCGAAGAACACCTCGTTGAACTCGGCCTCGCCGGTGATCTGATACAAGGGGCGCACATCGACACCTTCGGCCTTCATGTCGACAATGAAGTACGTGATGCCCCGATGCTTCGGGGCTTCCGGATCGGTACGTACCGGAAGCATCCCCCACTTGGCCACGTGGGCGAGCGTTGTCCAAATCTTCTCGCCGTTGACGATCCACTCGTCCCCGTCCCGATAGGCCTTCGTCGACAGACCCGCGAGGTCTGAACCGGCACCTGGTTCGCTGAAGAGCTGACACCAGATCTCATCGGTTGTGAACATGGGACGCAGCCAGCGGCGCTGCTGCTCCTCCGTGCCGTGTGCCGACAGAACGCCGGCGCCCATGCCGATGCCGAGGAGATTCAGCTCACGATTCCCGACGGGCGCGCCGGCCACCTCGATGCGATCCTGTACGACAGACTGGTATTTGGGTTTGACACCGAGACCGCCAAAACCCTCCTTGAAGTGGACCCATGCCAGGCCCAGGTCGTACTGTCTTCCCCAGAACTCCTTGGGATCCGCGTCCGGGTCGAAGCCGGACAAGAGTTCCCCGATGCGCTCGTCGACGAGCGACCCTTCATCTGTCATGGCGACTCCTTCTGATCTATCACACGATATCAGGCAAGCCAGATCCAGCCTCGCTGCAAGAGGACGTGCCATGCCCTGTTGGACAGATCTACGCTTGTGAAGAATCGAAGGGAGTCGGGAATGAAGACCAGAATCACGGATCTATTCGGAATCGAGCACCCGATCGTCCAGGGCGGCCTCATGTGGATCGCCACCGCCGAACTCACTTCTGCAGTCGCCAATGCCGGAGCCATGGGTTTCATGACTGCCCTCAGCCACGAGACGCCGGACGGTCTTCGCAACGAGATCCGCAAGTGCAGGGACATGACCGACAAGCCGTTCGGGATCAACCTCACGTTCCTGCCGTCGCTGCGGCAACCCGACTACCCCGCCTACCTCCAGGTCTGCGCAGAAGAAGGGATCGAGTTCATCGAGACGGCCGGCCGCAACCCCGAACCGTATATGCCTCACATCAAAACCGCCGGCATGAAGGTGATCCACAAATGCACGTCGGTTCGACATGCGCTCAAGGCCCAGGTGATCGGCTGTGATGCGGTCTCGATCGACGGCTTCGAATGCGCGGGCCACCCAGGCGAGGACGACGTCACATCGCTGGTGCTGCTTCCGGTGACGGTCGACGCTCTCGACATTCCGATCGTCGCCTCGGGAGGTTTCGGCGATGGCCGGGGACTGGTTGCCGCGCTGGCTCTGGGCGCCGACGGGATGAACATGGGAACACGCTTCGTCGCGACGAAGGAAGCCCCGGTCCATGACGCGGTCAAGCAGGCAATCCTCGATCACAACGAGACCGACACGACCCTGATCATGCGCTCACTTCGCAACACCGAGCGTGTCCTCCGCAACAAGACGGCGGAAAAGGTGATCGAGATCGAATCGACCGGCCACGCAACGATCCAGGACATCGTCCCCTACGTGTCCGGTCGCAGGGGCCTCGAAGAGGTCATCCGGAACGGCAACATCGATGAGGGAACCATGGCCGTCGGTCAGATCATCGGCTTGATCCACGATATCCCGACCGTGGGAGAACTCATCGATCGCATCATGGCCGAGGCCACTCGAGTCATCTCGGACCGACTCGCCAACCTCACATAACGCTGAACCCTGGGCTCGTAGTGGTCCTGAGGACCACTACGAGCCCAGGGTTCAGTGGGTCAGTGCTCTGCCAGCTCCCGAAACTCGTCGGGAACGGAATCTGATTCGTCGAGGACCACGGATGCGTAGCCAACAGACGTGCGCCCGAACCGGTCACGCACACTGTCGACGGCCCGGTCCAGTGCCCAACGTTCCGAACCTTCCTCGGTGCCCGGATGCAGCCAATCATCACCCATGTCGAGGGGAAACTCGAGCTGCAGTGCCACCTCGTAGACGAGTTGTGAAACCGAGATCGAAAGCAATGAGATCTCTCGTTCGTCGGGATGATCGGCAAGAGCCGTCTGGACGAGCCCCTCGGCAATCTCCGCGAGAATCGGCGTGACGGCCACCGCCGTCGGCAGCGTGACCGAACGAGTGACCGCCTGCAGGTCGGCGAATCGCACCTTCACCGTAACCGTGCGGCCTGCTCGCTGTTTGGCTCGAAGGCGAGTCGCCACTCTATCGGCGAGGTGCCGCATGGTCCGCTGGATCAGCTCGCCGGAGATCTCTCGTCGCCCCAGCGCCGACTGGGCTCCCACCGATGCGGCTTTGTGGTGCGTCTCGATCTCCCTGGGGTCGCGGTTCCAGGCGAGCGAACCCAGTTTGGCACCCGCGGCACTTCCCAGCAGATGCTCGAGGGATCTCCCCGGAACAGCCGCAAGCTCACCGATTGTGCGGATTCCTCTTTCGGCAAGATGTGCCTTCGTGACCTGTCCAACCCCCCACATCAACTCGACGGGAAGTGGATGAAGAAACGCCAGTTCGCGCTCGGGCTCGACCAGCAACAGCCCGTCCGGTTTGGCGACCTGGGAGGCGATCTTGGCGAGATGCTTGGTACGAGCGATACCCACCGAGACCGACAAGCCGATCTCCTCGCGGACCCGTGTCCGGATTGCAGCCGCGATGTCTGTCGGCGCGCCGAAGAGATGCATCGACCCGGCCACTTCCAGGAAAGCCTCGTCGATCGAGATCCGTTCGATCAGTGGGGTGAAGTCCCTGTAGACGTCGATCACGGCATCACCCAGCCGCTCGTACTCCTCGAAGTGCCCGCCGACGAAGGTGAGTTGAGGGCAGAGTTGCCGTGCCTGGCGTCCCGGCATGCCACCGCGAACCCCGAACGCCTTGGCCTCGTAGGAAGCGGCCAGCACGACGCCGCCCCCTACGGCGATCGGTCTGCCTCTCAGCGCCGGATCCAGGAGCTGTTCGACCGAGGCGTAGAAGGCGTCGAGGTCGGCATGCAGGATAGTGGCCGCGTCAGCCATGCCTCCATCATAAACGAACACGCGTTCGGCGATGGCTTACCACCCCGGGGCCATCCGACACGCGCGCTCCGCACGCCCGGCGACGACCGGGACCTCCTTCTCGAGCATTTCACGGTCTCCGCCACGGTCACTCGGCACGCCACGCGCAGATGCTCGAAGCGATCACCATCAGGATGACAGTCATGATCGTGCTCGCCGGCGCGGGTCTCGTTGTCGGCGCCGCCGCCCACTCTCGCCGGGCCGGTCCTCGCTCCAACAACGGTGGGCTGCGCTGCAGCCGGGCACCGGCGATGGGTTCGTCGACTCGATTAGTGATGGCATCTGCGACAATGTGGGTTGACAACAACAACGCCGGCGACCGTTTCGTGGACGCCGACGACGGTATTCGTGACAACGCATGTTCCCAACAACGATTGGGCGACCGAATGGGCAACCACGGCCATTGATCCATGAGCGAAGAAACCCGCAGGGGGCGCCTCGCAGGAGGCGCCCCCAATGTCGCTCCGTGAAGTGAAGGAGACGATGAGATGAACGAACACGGCAATCTCAACGATTCCGAGAGATGGTGGAAGATCGGACTGACTGCGGCCGTCGCTTTCACGCTCCTGCTGAGCGCGTGCTCAGGTCAGACAACTCCCCAGAAGTCGACTACGACAGCACCGACGACAACGGTGACCGAAACCGGCACCGCTCCGACTGCCGCCACCGCCTACGTTGATGACGCCGGAGTCACATCGGTGGGCGCCGCGGAGCTGAGGGCCCGCCTCTCGAGAATGCCTACCTCGACGCTGACCTCACAACAGATCG
>BDSU01000043.1 GCA_002897675.1 bacterium BMS3Abin02
GCCCCTGCTCGCCGGAGAGCGGCGACCACCGATGCGGTGTTGGCCGTGCCGGTGGGGACGATCAGAACGGTCTCGCTCATCGCAAGGTCCCCTTGGTACTCGGCACGTCGCTGCCTGCCACGCTCACCGCAGACCGCAAGGCGAGAGCCACCGCCTTGAACGCGGCCTCCGCCATGTGGTGGTTGTTCTCGCCTCGGATCAGATCGACATGAAGCGCCATGCGCGCCTCCACCGCCATCGAAACCAGGAAGTGCCGTATGTTCTCGGTTGCGAGATCACCGATGGTCTCCCTCGTGAACGGGATCTCAACCTCTGCCCATCCTCGGCCCGAGAGGTCGACGACCGCTCGGCACAGTGACTCGTCGAGCGGCGCATAGGCAAAGCCGAACCGCGTGATTCCGGTCCGGTCGGTCAACGCCTCGTCGATGGCGCTCCCGATGACGATCCCACAGTCCTCGGCTGTGTGGTGATCGTCGACACGCACGTCTCCTCGGGCAGTGAGATCGAGATCGAATCTTGCGTGCCTGGCAAGAGTGGACAGCATGTGGTCCAGAAAGCCCACTCCCGTATCCACCTCGGATCGTCCGGTCCCATCGAGGCCGATCGAGCCCACGATGTCGACCTCTTGGGTCTTGCGTGCGAAATCGGCCGTCCTGCTCATGAAAGGAGCCCTTCCAGTTCCGAGACCGACCCGAGGATCCGTGCGGTTCCGCCCAGAGACCGTCGAGACCGGTTCGGGTCGTCGCCAGGTGCAACGACTCCGATCGGAACCACTCCTGCGCCTCTTGCCGCGGCCACGTCATCAGGCGTGCCCCCAACCATCCAAGCCCTGTCGACACCGAGACGCTCCAGAGCCAACCGGATCGGCGCGGAGTCCGGTTTCGAACGGGCATCCTCTCTGGTGACCAGAGCCGAGATCGAATCCAACATCCCGAACCGGGCGAGGAACTCCTCGGCGTCAGACTTTGGCCGTCCCGTCACGACACCTATGGGAAGCATCTCCGCCCACCGCTCCAACATGGTGGAATCCACAAGTGCCTCCTCGCGTGGCTCGAGGCCCCCGAGCCCGTCGACTCCGACGCTCGCCGCGGTTTCGACGACCGCCGTCACCCGAGAGTCGGCAACGTCGGCGAGGACACCGTCGAGGTCGAACAACAGGGCTTCGGGAGCGACGGCCGACAGTAGGGTGTGGACCAGACGCTCGAACCGAGGCTGATCGCCGGGCAGCGTGATCCGCAGATAGTCTCCGAGCCCGGGACGATCCGGAAACCTTCGCAGCGCAACTCCCAGAGACGCAGCAACAGAAAGCACCCACTCCGCGGCATCGAATCGAGCCAAGAGAAAGTTGGCCTGAGACGGCAATGTGATGATGCCGTGCGAATCGAGGATCCCCGCCAACGTATCTCGTTGAGATCTCACGTTGCCGATGAACTCGGCGACCTCGTCTCGATCGTTCAGACGCGCGATCGCGAGAGATGCCGAGAGCCCAGACACCGAGTACGGATTCCCGTACGCCGCCAGCTCCGTGACCAGCTCGGTCGAACCCAGTACATAGCCGACCCGCAGACCGGCCAGACCCCACGCTTTGGAGAGGGTGCGGATGATGACAACATTCTCCATTTCGAGAGCGGCACGGGTCAGGCCGTGCTCGGCAAAGTCTTCATACACGGCGTCTAATACGAGCAGCCGCGCTCTCGCCGCCAGCTCGCCCAGGGCGGCTTCGTCGATCACACCGCCCGTCGGGTTGTTCGGTGAGACCACGAACACGAGGTCCGTGTCGTCCGAGATGGCGTCTATGACAGCTTCGACCGGAAAGGCGCCTTGCCACCAGGGCACCTCGACCAGCCGGCCTCCAACCTGGTCGGCATAGCGGGGGATCATCACGAAGCTTGGATACGTGGCTACCGCGTTTCGACCTGGACCCATATGTGCGAGGAAACACCTGAAGAGGGCATCGTCCGCACCGGCGGTCACCAGCACCTGATCGGTTTCGACTCCGTAGAGCTCGCGGATGCTCTCTCTCAGCGCAGACGTCTCCGGGTATCGACTCACCAGGCTCGACTCGTTGGAGATGTTGCTCAGCAAAGAAACCGATGGCGGTTGCCCTTCATTCTTCGACAGGTCCAGATCGATCGGACACTCGGACACGGGATGCGAATATGCGGTGGGACGGCTCATGGGACGATCTGCTCCAGTCTCGAGACAGCGATATCCGTTGCCTCACGTTCTTTCAGTAGGGGTATCAGCGCCGGCAGTTCGGAACGAGGCACCGCGGCCTTCACCGCCATGCCGCTGTCACCGTGCAGACGAGCAATGGTCGGTTCACGCATGCGCGGGAGAATCTCGATGATCCGCTCGAGGTATTGGGCAGACACGTTGAACTCGACCATCACTCGTCGTCTCGCCTCGAGCACCGACTGCAAGCTCAACACCAGACCGTCGATCGCCGCCATCTTCGCCGGCGAGTCCAGTACCTGAGGACTGGCGTACAACCGAGTCGACGATGTGATCAACTCGTCCACAACTGCAAGGCCGTTGGCGGAAAGCGTCTCCCCTGTGGCAGTGTTGTCGACGATGACATCGGCGTCCTCGGGCGGAAACACTTCCGTCGCCCCGTACGAGTGGACGAACGTGGCGTTCAGACCGCGCTCGGCTATCCAGCGGCGGGACAACCGCTCGTACTCACTGGCAACCGTCAACCGCCGCTTCGGAAGACGACCATCCTCGAGAAGCGCCAGTGGGGCAGCAGCAATGAGACGTACCGGGTCGAGACCCGTGTCCAGCATTTCGACGAGTTCGGCGTTCTTCTCGGCCACCCAGTCGGCGCCGGCGAATCCGATATCGCGCGAGCCTGCCGCCAGCATCTCCACGATGTTCTGCGGTTTGAGGAGCTTGACCTCGTACCCGGGAACCGACAGCTGGGGTCGGTAGCCGCGGCCACTGCTACGAAGCTGCAGACCCGCGTCCGCAAGGAGGTTCACAACTCCCTCCTCGATGCGGCCCTTGGGCACCGCAAGGTGAAGAAGGTCTTGTGACTTGGATAGTGTCATCTGGGCTCTTTCCCGCCGGCAGCGTCCGGGTGCTTGCCCAATAAACAAGAAACCGACCGCTGAGGTCGGCGTTTGTGTCCTTGGCTGGCTATCGCTAGTTGAACACCATCAACCGACCCGATTCGGGTGGTGGTGATGATGAAACTCAGCAAATCGTCTGCTCATTGTCCGAGGACGCTAGCCCATCTCGAACCGAACCGCAACAGAACGTCGCCAGACACAACCGCTGATCCGCCAGGCGTCGCCGACGAACCGAACCTCTGCACTTCCTCGGGGCAACCCGTGCAAGCGCCGGTGATGGCCGGTTCATCGACACCACGAACGTTGTCCGCCGGGGCACTAGAACCAGGCAGCGCCCCGAGCAGACACCTCGGGTCGCGACGGGTTCCATCCGTTCGCCAATCGCTTTCGGAAGCTGGTGATGAGCCGGTTGAGACGATTGGTCTCGATCAGGAATGCGTCGTGGCCCTGAGGTGCCGCCAGCAGACAGAATTCGGCCTGCGGCAACGCCGCCGCCAAGGCACGGACCTCCTGCACCGGGTACAGGACGTCGGATGAGATCCCGATGACGAGCGCAGGCGTCTCGATGGCGCTCGGATCGACACGGTAGCCGTCCATCGCCTCGATCAGCGTCAGATAGCTGTTGGCGTCGAACCGTTCGACCAGCTTGGTCCCCTGATATCGCAGGTACGACTGCGCCGCGTAGGTGTCATCGTTGAGCTCGCGTCCAAACCTGGTATCGAAGTCGTCGGCGCTGCGGTAGCTGCACATCGCGATCATGCGCGCCGTGGCGAGACCGGATGTCGGCGGCTGCGTCGGTTCGTAGCGGCCGTCGCGGAATCGCTGGTCGCCGGTGATGGCGGCGCGCTGTGCCTCGGAGATGGCGAGTGCCCAGGCCGACTGTGCCGATCCGACACCGATCGGCACGATGGCATCGACCATCTCCGAGTACCGTTCCGCCCAACTCAGCGCCTGCATGCCGCCCATGGAACCGCCGATCACCAACTCCAGGCGATCCACACCGAGATGATCGAGCAACAGCTTCTCGAGTTCCACCATGTCGCCGATCGTGACGGCGGGGAAGTCCGGTCCATACCGGTCCCCTCCAGGCGGGGCGTTGGCGGGACCTGTCGTCCCGTAGCAGCCACCGAGGACGTTGGCCGCCACGATGAAGTCCCGATCCGGATCGAACGCCCGGCCGGTCCCGAACATGCCGGCCCACCAGACGTCGGCGTCGGCAGACCCGGTGAGGGCGTGACAGACAAGGATGGCCGAAGACGAGGGGCGTCCCCATGTTCGGTAGGCGACACGGACGCCGTCCAGCTTCCCTCCTTGGGAGAGGGGAAACGCTCCGTCGACTTCGAAAGAACGGGTGCTTTCCGAGATCATGTACGTCATGTCGGGACTCCTTGCAGCCCTGTCCTGGTGAACGCCGCCTCGAAGTCGGCCTTGATGTCGTCGATGTGCTCGATCCCCACCGACACGCGAATCAAGTCGTCGGTCACACCGGCGAGTAGCTGCTCCTCGACATCCAACTGCTGATGTGTCGTCGATGCCGGATGGATCACCAGCGTTTTCGCATCGCCGACGTTGGCTACGTGTGACGCAAGCTGCACACTGTCGATGAACCGCTGCGCGGCAACAGAGCCCCCGTCGATTCCGAAGGCAAGCACGCCGCCGTACCCGTTGCGAAGTATCCGCGTGGCGTTCTCGTGATACGGATGCTCCGGCAGGCCCGGATAGTCGACCCACGCGACCGACTCGTGGGCTTGGAGCCACTCCGCCAACTCGAGCGCGTTGTCGACATGGCGCTGTACTCGCAGCGACAGAGTCTCGACACCCTGGAGCAGCAGAAAGGCGTTGAAGGGGCTCAGCGCTGCACCAATGTCGCGCAGACCCTCCACCCGGGCGCGGATGGCAAACGCAATATTGCCGAAGGGGCTGTCGGGACCGAACACGTCGGTGAAGACGAGGCCGTGGTATCCAGGGGCGGGTTCGGTGAACACGGGAAACCGACCGTTGCGCCAGTCGAAGTTCCCCGAGTCGACGATCACACCCCCGATGGAGCTGCCGTGGCCGCCGATCCACTTGGTTGCCGACGACACCACGATGTCGGCTCCGTGATCGATCGGCCGGCACAGGTACCCGGCCGCTCCGAACGTGTTGTCGACGACGAACGGAACACCTGCCTCGTGGGCGACGTCGGCGAGAACGGGCAGATCCGGGATGTTGAACCGGGGATTGCCGATGGTCTCGACATACAGCGCCTTCGTGTTGTCGTCGATCAGGGCGGCGAACGTCTCAGGGTCGTCACCGTCGACGAACCGGACCTCGATGCCGAGACGGGCCAGCGCCACCTTGAACTGGTTGTAGGTGCCGCCATAGAGGTAGCTGGTCGAGACGATGTTGTCGCCGGCGCCTGCCAACGTCGTCAAGGCAGTGAACTGCGCCGCCTGGCCCGAAGCCGTGGCGACCGCCGCGACTCCACCTTCGAGGGCGGCAATCCGCTTTTCGAATACGTCGGTGGTCGGATTCATGATACGTGTGTAGATGTTGCCGAACTCCTCGAGGGCGAAGAGCCGGGCACCGTGTGCCGAATCATCGAACGTGAAGGACGTCGTCTGATAGATCGGAACCGCCCTGGCATTCGTGCCCGGGGCCGCTTCCTGCCCTGCATGGACCTGCAGAGTTTCGTATCGGTAGCCGGTACTCATCTACTCCCTCCCTGATCCTGACCAAGGTTCGGGCCTTGGGAGCGGTGCCGATGAACGAAAAAGGTCCGCTCCCGTTGCCGGTGCGGATCGTCGTTTTGCGTTGGTGGTTGCTTACGCGTCGATGTCGCACGGCTCGAGACAAGCCATGCAAATCATTCGGGCGATGGGGACAACCTTCATCTGGCGAACGATCGTACACAACGTGGCCACGCTCGTCAACGAACAAGTCCAAAGCGACCGATCGAAGCGGATAAGACACCGGCAGGGTCGCAGGGACTTTCGACGATCTTGCGGCAGCCGGCCGGCGGATCGGCGGGGTGGGTCTGCCTGTGGTTTGTTGTGGGTGACAGTCAGGCGATAGTGACGTCGGCGTCCAGGTAGACGTCCTGAATGGCGTTGAGCAGCTCGACACCCTCGGCCATCGGACGCTGAAATGCCTTACGCCCACTGATCAGACCCGACCCGCCTGCCCGCTTGTTGATAACCGCGGTACGTACCGCCTGCTCGAAGTCGCCGACACCCGAAGACGCCCCACCCGAGTTGATCAGACCAACCCGACCCATATAACAGTTCGCGACCTGCCATCTCGTGAGATCGATCGGATGATCAGTCGTCAACTCCTCATACACCCTCGGATCCGTCTTACCGAAACCGACAGCCAGATAACCCCCATTGGACTCAGGCTGCTTCTGCTTGATGATATCGGCCCCGATCGTGACCCCGATATGGTTCGCCTGACCGGTCAGATCCGCCGACGCCTCATAATTCGTACCATCCACCGTAAACGCGCCGTTCCGCACATAACACCACAGCACCGTGAACATACCCAACCGATGAGCAACCTCAAACGCCTCAGACACCTCCTGGAGCTGACGCATCGACTCCTGAGAACCAAAATAGATCGTGGCACCAACACCCGCAGCACCAAGATCGAACGCCTTCTCCACCGACCCGAACATCACCTGGTCATAAGTGGCCGGATAGGTGAGAAGCTCATTGTGATTGACCTTGACGATGAACGGAATCCTATGCGCATACCACCGCGACACCGCGCCAAGCACACCAAACGTGCTGGCCACCGCATTACAGCCACCCTCAATCGCCAACTCGACGATATTCCTCGGGTCGAAATAGGCAGGATTCGGAGCAAACGACGCCGCCCCAGAATGCTCAATCCCCTGATCAACCGGCAAGATCGAAATGTACCCGGTCCCCCCCAACCTCCCATGGTCATACAACGACTGCAAACTGCGCAACACCTGCGGTGACCGGTCGGTCTGCACAACCACCCGATCGATGAAGTCAGGACCAGGCAACTCCAAATCCTCCTTCAAGATACCCCTCGACTCATGCGTCAACAGATCCTCAGCATCATCACCAAGCAACCTCTCCAAATCCATGACGTCACCTCCATCGTCGACAAAACAAATCCCACCCATTATGACCCACAACGGAAGTCGCGCACCAAACCGACGAGCGAGAGGCCCCGCTCCTCATCCCATCATGTGAGGCTGACGGCCCCACACCGCGGTCGCTCGGTTCGGATCGCGAGCTTGGTCCGGCTGGTCAGATGGCTCGGTCGATTTCGGCCAGGTGGGCGTTGAAGTCGGCCTGGGGGTCTTTCCTGCGTTTGGAGAGGAACGAGTCGAGTTCGAACGCATCCCCCAGGGCAGTCCCTGAGGCGATTTCGCGAGCCAACGCCTCTTCTTGTCGCAAAGCGACCGCGGCATGGTCGAAGACTGCTTCGAGATCGTCGCCCTCGAGGATGACCAGACCGTCTGCGTCTCCGAACACCCACATACCCGGAGTCACGGTGGCTCCGCCGATCGACACGAGCCCCCCAACGATACCGATGCCTTTCATGGCAGCCGGAACCTTGAGCGGACCGACCGGGTAGCAACCTCGACAATGGACTGAAATCCGCAGATCAACCAGCTCGACGATGTCTCGCACCAGGCCGTCAACCACAAACCCCGCCAACCCTTTCCGGACCGCCTCGGTTCCGATCAGATCCCCGATCAGCGCCACATCCGCAGTGTGGTTGGCGATCACGACAACGTCGTTCGGCGCGGCGCGGTGGACCGCCTCCAGAATGGAAACCAGATCGTTGTTCGCTTCGACCGTGATCGCCGGACCGGCCAACCTGCCGTGTACGTCGAGAGGCCGTAGCCCTGACGACGGCAGCCCCACCTCGATCCCGGCCCGGAACGCAGCGTCGGCCAGCAGCGATGTGCCGTACTGCTCCCTGAACAGATACGAATAGTCACTCATGGTTCTCCTTCCGGCATGTCCATCCCCAGGCGGCAATCGGACTGGGCTCGATACCCTGGCGCTGCTCAACCGAGAACACTACGAAACCGCCCCACATCGTCAGTCGACTGCGGTCGCAAGGATGAGTCGCTTGGCGTCACTCCTCCCCATCGAAGGCTAACGCTCGGGCTTCATCCTCATCGAGCTCGGTGCGCCATCACAATCGTTCACCGCCCTCGTGCAGACACGCCGCCGCCGACGGGCGACGATATCGATGCCGACACAAGCTCCCACGTCAGACGTCCTCCTCCCGGACGAGACAGGGCAACCGGCGTGATGACCGAGTCACCAACCAGCAGGAAGACGCACTCGCGATCGGCGCGATTGCGCTCCATCTCATCGCAGGTGGATGATGTTGCCGGTGATGAGTCGGGCATGATCGGATGCGAGATGGGCGATGACGTCGGCGACCTCCTCAGGCTGAGCGACGTGGATGAGCGTGGAGCTGTCAACGACGGCTTGGCGGACCTGGTCGGTGACCCACCCGGTGTCGGTGACCGGCGGGGAGACGACATTGGCGGTGATGCCCCGACCGGTCGCGCTGTTCACCAGAATGTCGACCGGACCGACCGCCTCCTCGGCGGCATCGAAGAGCAACCCGGGGGAGCCCTCGGCGGCAAGGTCGGCTTCGACAGCCACCGCATTCGCACCGGCATCGCCGATTGCTCGAAGAACATGCTCTACGTCACGAGCACGGTCGCGTCGACAGGAATCCAAGATCCCGGGATCAGCCGCAGCCTCGACACGAAGATACGTGACAAGCCCCGAAGTGCCATGGGCGGCAAGACAACAGGCGGTGGCCGCACCGATGCCGTGATTGGCACCGGTGACCACCGTCAGACGACCAGACAGATCAACGAACGGGAATGAGCAAACACGAGACGACATCAACAAGCCTCCAAGCCGGACACGGAGCCAACGATGGGAGAGGAGATCCGAGTCGCCACATGCTGAGGCGTACCGTGGCGCTTCCTACGCCAAGATGACCGCACCTGCCGGCAATTCGGGCATGGGAGCGTCCTTGTGGGGGACCCGTCCGCGAGAGACGGGGATCGAGTTCCTCGGCTCCCGAACCGCGACTGGTCCCGGCAACGGGCTCAGCCCATGCCGAGATTCAGGACCGACCGGGCGAGCGCTGAGCCCTCTCATCGGTCACGGGCTCGTTCGGAGGTGAGACGTGACGATCCACGGCTGCAGCGACCCGTCGCAGCTCATTCATCATCGAGGCAAATCCTTCCAGGGTCAGACTCTGCTTGCCGTCACTGAGTGCCGAGTCCGGGTCGTTGTGAACTTCGACGATGACCCCGTCGGCCCCCGCAGCGACGGCCGCTCGAGCGAGATACGGAACCAGGCTCCGCTCCCCGGCCGCATGACTGGGATCCACGATCACAGGAAGGTGGGTCCGTAGTTTGAGCACCGGCACGGCACTCACGTCGAGAGTATTGCGCGTGGCCGTCTCGAACGTCCTGATCCCCCGCTCGCAAAGGACGACTCTGGGATTGCCGGCTGCCACGACATACTCGGCCGCCAAGAGAAGCTCTTCGATCGTGGACGCGATGCCTCGTTTGAGGAGGACCGGACGCGGCTGTGCGCCGACCTCGGAGAGCAATCTGAAGTTCTGCATGTTCCGGGCTCCGATCTGAAGCACGTCGGCGTAACGACCGACCAGCCCGACGTCTTCCGGGGCGACCACTTCGGTGATGACCGGCAAGCCCGTCTCCTCGCGGGCTTGGGCCAACAGCACCAGCCCTTCCTCACCGAGGCCCTGGAAGCTGTACGGCGAGCTGCGAGGCTTGAAAGCGCCTCCCCGGAGCATCCGGGCCCCGGCACGCGCCACTGCCGCGCCCACGGCGGATAGCTGATCCTTGCTCTCGACCGAACACGGCCCGGCCATCACCACGACCTCGTCCCCGCCGATTCGCAGGTCCCCGATCCTGATCTCCGAGGGTTCAGGATGGTGCTCTCTGGAGACCTGCGGGTACGGCGGCGCCGTGGCGCGAATCTCGGCCACTCCTGGCATCTCGGCGAGATCCACAGTGAGAGCGAGCGCATCACCACCGATGAGCCCGATGTGGGTCTCCTCACCGATCTCGGTCACCAACGGCCGCCCCCCTTGCCGTTCGATGAGACGGACCACCGCTGCCTTGTTCTTTAGTGAGCAGTTCTTCTCCAGGACGACGATCACGTCTGCACCTCCACGACCCGCAGCCCATCGAGGAACGCGCCCGGATCTTCGCCCCGATCGATCGCGTCGATGAGGGCGCTCCCCACGATCACCCCGTCGACGTGGGCGGAGAGCGCTTCGACCTGATACCGGCTGCGCACTCCGAACCCGGCCATCACCGGAAGCGACGCCGCCGACCGGACACGGTCCAGATACGCGAACTCTTCGACGCCCAGTTCAGCCTCACCGCCGGTAACCGCGGTCCTGGTCACCGCATAGACAAATCCCCTACTCGTCGCAGCGATCCGGGCGAGACGATCAGGTGACGTGGTTGGTGTGACGAGCTTGACCAGAGCCAGGCCCGCGGACTCCAACACCTCGGAGACAGGCGCATCCTCCTCCAAAGGAAGGTCGGGGACGATCAGACCCGACGTCCGGGTGTCGATCATCGCCGATGCAAGCCGACCGAGACCGAACGCCAGGAATGGGTTGTAGTAGCCCATCAGCAGGTGAGGAGCGCCCAGACCCTGCTGTTGATCGGCGAGCAGTTCGAAGATCCACTCCAGAGTGACACCGTTGCCCAACGCGACGTGACTCGCCCGCTGGATGGTCAGCCCGTCGGCCATCGGATCTGTGAACGGCACCCCGATCTCCACCACGGTGGCCGACCGTGCCACCGCGGTCAGGACGTCCGAAAAGGATTCCAGCGTCGGATAGCCGGCCGTTACGTAGGCACAGATGGCGGGGCCCGATGAGCCCCGAATCGCGTCGGAGATCGCCTTGGAACCAACCGACTCAGACATGGGAGACCTCCCCTGTCAGAAGTTGAAGATCCTTGTCTCCGCGTCCCGAGAGGCCGATGACGATCCGACTTCCCTGGTGGTTCCTGGCCCACCGCCGTGCGCCGGCGAGAGCGTGCGCCGACTCGAGTGCGGGGAGAATCCCCTCCATCGCGCTGCATTCGTGCAACGCATCGAGGGCCTCGTCGTCGGTCACCGACTCGTATCTCGCCCGGCCCAGATCACGCAAGAGGGCGTGTTCGGGGCCGACCCCCGGGTAGTCGAGACCGGGAGCGATCGAGTGTGTCTCGAGAATCTGACCGTCGCCATCCTGCAGGAGCGGCGTCATGGCGCCGTGCAGCACGCCTGGGCTGCCGGCGCCGAGAGTGGCCGAATGCGGATCACCGGCACCTCCTCGTCCGGCGGCTTCAATCCCCAACAACTCCACGCCGGGGTCACCCAAGAACCCTCGGAACAGCCCGATCGCATTCGACCCGCCTCCGACACAGGCAACCGCCACGTCGGGGAGGTCGACCCCCGAAGCGAGCAACTGCGCCCGGGCCTCGTTGCCGATGACCGACTGGAACTCGCGCACCATCCACGGGTAGGGGTGCGGACCGACGACCGACCCCAGCAGGTAGTAGGTGCCTTCGGGGTCGGCGACCCAGGCGCGCATCGCTTCGTCGATCGCCGCCCGCAGCGTCTGGTCGCCGGCCTCGACGAGGATCACCTCTGCGCCGAGCAGTTTCATCCGCTCCAGATTGGGTTTCTGACGCCGGGCATCGATCGCGCCCATGTACACGGTGCAGGGAAGCCCGACTCTGGCGGCGGCGGCGGCGGTGGCGACACCGTGCTGTCCTGCTCCCGTTTCGGCGACGATCCGTTCGACTCCCAGTCGACGAGCGATCAACGCCTGACCCAATGCGTTGTTGATCTTGTGCGCGCCCGTGTGGCAGAGGTCCTCTCTCTTGAGATAGACCTCCGCTCCCCAGCGTGCGCCGAGCGACGGGGCAGGAGTCAGCGCCGTGGGCCGTCCGATAAAGTCACGTTGTTCCCTCTTCAACTCGCCAAGGAACGCGGCGTCGGCGAGCAGTTCGACGGCGCGACGCTCGAGCCGCTCCAGCACTCCGATCAGCGTCTCGGGGACGAATGCTCCTCCGTACGGTCCGAACCGACCCTGCGGTGGCGGCTTCCCTTCGACCAATCGGTCCAGGAGCGAAGCAGCTGTCACGGTCATGTCCCCACCAATCCTTTCTCGGCCTCTCGGACCGCTTCGACGAACGCACGGATCCGGCCCGGGTCCTTCACTCCGGGCTTCGACTCCACACCACTACTGACGTCGACACCAAAGGGGCGAACCGTCCTGATGGCCTCACCCACGTTGTCGGGGTGAAGACCACCCGCCAACGTCACCCGGCCGCGACGGGCGACACGGCAGGCGCGGGTCCAGTCGACCGTACGGCCCACGCCGCTGCGGGGCCCCTCGTAGACGAGCCTGCGATCGGTCGTGCCCTCCACGTACGCGTCGAGTTCGGCGTCGACACGCTCCGTCTCCCGGAACACCGGCAGCAGTGCCTTGCCGTCCAGCTCCTGGAGATGGGCGTGATCGGCCTGAACGATCTCTGCATCGAAGACCTCCAGGGTTCGTGTGATCTCGGCGGCCGTCGGACGAAGGAACACGGCCACCCGATCGATACCTTTCGGAAGCCGTGCTGCAAGCCGGGCCGCCTCTCGCGGTGTGACCTTGCGGGGAGAGGACGCAAATACGAACCCGACCGAGTCGGCGCCGGCCTCCGCCGCTGCGATCGCCCCACGGAGGTCGGCAATGCCACAGATCTTGACGTGAATCCTCATGACACCGACTCCGCCCGCCTGGCCCTTCGGCCGGCGGCGATCAAGACCTTCGCGGTGACGCCCGGCTCAGTCGAGGTCACGAGGGCCGTTCCGACCAGAGCCAACCGGTATCCGAGCCGGACAATGGCCGCGACGTCCGCGGGGGTCCTCACACCGCTCTCCGCCACCCAGGGGAGGTGTTCGGGAAGCAACGGGGCCAGGGACGCGGGACGTGTCGAATCGACATCCAGGGTGGTCACGTCCCGAGAGTTGACCCCGATGAGCACACCGGCATCGAAGACGGCCGAGGCCACCTCGAGGTCCCTCTCATCGAAGACCTCGACGAGAGCAAACATGCCGAGCTCGTCGGCAACCGCCGTCATCTCCTGCAGAAGGGAGGACTCCATCAGCTTGGCGATGAGCAGTACACCCGATGCGCCGGCTGCTCGAGCCTGGATCACCTGGATCGGATCCACCAGGAAGTCCTTGCAGAGCACCGGCACGCTCACCGACGAAGCCGCCGCCTCCAGGTACTCGATATCGCCGTCGAAGCGCGTCGGTTCCGTCAAGATCGATATGGCGGCGGCGCCGGCCTCTGCGTAGGACCGGGCGAGCTCGACGACGGTGCTTTGTGGGTCGCAGTCTCTGAGAAGCGGACCATCGGCGGGACTGGTCAGCTTCGCCTCGGCGATCAGATCGAAACCGTCCGGGGAGAGGATCAGAGGCCGAGCCGGTCGAGCAGACGCGGCACGCGAGGAGAGCCCCGTGACACCGAACCTGCGTCGTGTCGCCTCAGCCCGGCTGCGGCTGGATTCGGCCATCGTGGTGAGAAAGTCAGACATTGTTCGTCCCGTCGAGACGGGCGAGAAGATCCAGCGCTCGGCCGTCGTCGATGGCGGCCGATGCGTTCGCCAGCGCCCGAACCGGATCCCGATCACGACCGGTCACACGGAGGGCCAGCGAAGCACCCAGGACGACGGCGTCGCGGTGTGGTCCGTTCTCCCCTTCGAGAACTCGACGGAGCGCGGCTGCGTTGAATGCAGGGCCACCACCTGCCAGATCCTCGGGCAGGCATCGTCGCAGTCCGAAGTCGGCCGGATCCTCCACCGAACCGATGACGGAGCCGGGCGTCACGTCGAACAAGGAGTACGGGCCTATCGGCGTGGGTTCGTCCCAGCTCAACGCACCGTTCACGACGAAGGCCCGTTCGATCGGCATCCCGGACAGTGTCGTGGCGAGCATCCGGGCGGCGTCGAGGCTGTACGCGCCGATCACGGCGAACGGTGGTGTCGCCGGATTCGCCAGCGGTCCGGCGAGATTGAAAATCGTTCGGACCCCCAGAGCCCTCCGTACCGGCGCGATGGATTTCATCGCCGGGTGATAAGCAGGAGCGAAGAGGAATGTGAAGCCCGTGTCGTGGAACACCCGTGCCGCCTCGTTCACGTCCCAAGGAACGGTCATCCCGAGGGCGGCGAGCACGTCGGCGCTGCCACTCTGGCTCGAGATCGACCGGTTCCCGTGTTTGACGACCGGCACGCCTGCTGCCGCGGCGACCAGGGCCGAGCCGGTGGAAAGATTGAGACTCCCTGACCCGTCGCCACCCGTCCCCACGATGTCGACCGCCGGAGCATCAGCAGGAATGTCGGGGCGAATGGCGATTTCGCGTAGCCCAAGGGCGAATGCCCTGATCTCGTCGGGTGTCTCACCCTTGGTTCGAAGACCGGCGAGCGCTGCTGCGGCCAGAACCGGGTCCAGATCCGGATCGGTCAGATGACCGAGCATCGTGCGGGCCTCACGTTCGGTGAGATCGGTGCCGGAGAGCACTTTGTCGACGAGCGCTCTCATGTCGAAACCGTCATGAGCGACTCGGAATCCTTCGCCGGGCTGAGATCGAGGAAGTTCTGCAGGAGCCGGTCACCTATCGGCGTGAGCACGCTCTCCGGGTGGAACTGCACCCCCTCGATCGGCAACTCCCGATGACGGATGCCCATGATCTCTCCCTCTGACGTGTAGGCCGAGATCATCAGCTCGGCAGCGAGGCCCTCCTCGGCCACTGCCAGGGAGTGATATCTGCCCGCCTGCAACGGATTGGAGAGCCCTTGAAAGATGGTGCGCCTGTCGTGATACACCGGTGACGCCTTTCCGTGCATGAGCGTCTGGGCAGGACCGACGGTGCCGCCGAACACGGCGGCCACCGCCTGATGACCGAGGCAGACACCCAGGATGGGGATCCGCTCGGCGAAGGCGTCGATGATGTCCATCGAGACACCGGCGGCCTCGGGCCGACCCGGTCCCGGCGAGATGACCAGATGGGTGGGCTCGAGAGCCATCGCGGTGTCCGCCGTGATCTGATCGTTGGTCCTGACGCTCACCTCGGCATCCAAGATCATGAAGGCTTGGACCAGGTTGTAGGTGAACGAGTCGTAGTTGTCGATGATCAACACGTGGTGGTTCATAGGCCCTCCTTGGCAAGTGCGAAGGCCGCTTCGAGCGCCGCCGCTTTGGACAGGACTTCTTCGTATTCGCGCGCCGGGTCGCTGTCGGCGACGATCCCTGCACCCGCCTGGTAGCTGTATCCGCCTTCTCCGAAGACGATCGTGCGGATCGTGATCGCCTGATCCATCGAGCCGCCATGGCCGAAATACCCGACGGAGCCCGAGTAGAGGCCTCGAGACACCGGTTCGAGCTCATCGATCAGCTCGATGGCCCGCAGCTTCGGTGCTCCCGACACCGTTCCTGCCGGGAACGTGGCACGAAAGAGGTCGAGAGCGTCGAGGCCGGGTCGCATCTCACCGGTGACTCCGCTCACCATGTGCATGACGTGGCTGTAGCGCTCGACGATGCGATACGGCTCCACCTTGACCGAGCCCGCCATTGCCGTTCGGCCGAGATCGTTGCGTGCCAGATCCACCAGCATCACGTGCTCGGCGGCCTCCTTGGGGTCGGCCAGGAGCTGACGTTCGAGGAGCTTGTCGTGCTCGTCGTTGTCGCCCCGCGGGCGGGTGCCGGCGATGGGTCGAAGCTCTGCTGCGTTGCCGCTGAGCTTGGCGAGAGCTTCCGGCGAGGAGCCGACCACCTGGAACTCCTCGAAGTCGACGAAGTACATGTACGGCGATGGATTGAGCAGGCGAAGCGCCCGGTATGCGGCAAACGGATGGAGAGCCGTTCTGCCGGCGAAGTTGATCGAGAGGACCAGTTGATAGACGTCGCCGGCGGTGATATGACGTTTCACCGCCCCGACGCCGGAGATGAACTGATCCTTCGACATGCTCAGTGTTGGCGTCTCGTGGTCTCTGGAGCCGTTGCGCACCTCGACGGGGCCACGCAGAACCCTGATCACTTCCCGGCGGAGCGCCTCCCGGTCGGATTCCGCTCCCGCGTGGAGAAGCGCAATACGTCGGGTCAGATGGTCGAAGACCAGAATCGACTCGGTCGCCATGTAGGCGCCTTCGGGATGCGTCGAGCGATGTGGCGCCTGCGGCAACGGATAGAACCGGCGAACCAGGTCGAATGCCGCGACGCCGACGAGACCACCGGAGAAGGGCTGATCCGACATGAAGGGACCACACTGCGGTGCCCTCCCGAGAGCAGTCCTCAGACCGTCGAGCGGCTCCTTCGAAACGAGTTCGCCGCCGACGCGCACGCCCTGCGGCTCGATGGCGATTCGCAGCGTCTCGCCGAAGCCGATGAACGAGTAGCGGCCCTGATGCCCTCCCTCCACACTCTCGAGGAGGTAGCGCGGAGCCAACGGCTCCAACCGCAGGTATGCCGAGACCGGCGTGTGCAGGTCTGCTGCGATGTCGAATGGTGTCTGCATCTCTCCTCAATCCTTTGCGATGTGAGGAGCGTCTGCTGCATCAGAAAACCCACCTCACGTTCCTCGGAGGTGGGCTGGTGTGTTCTGTGTTCAGACAGGTCTGGTATCGCCACCTCTTATCGGGACGACCACCACCACTGCTGGGCTGAACGGGTGTTTCTCGAACTCATTGCATCTGTAACCGTACCGTTCAATCAGGCCAGGGGCAAGCGGTTGTCCGGCTTTGGGGAATGTCGCCGTTCTCCTCACCCGCATTTGCACGACTTCACGCCGCCGCCTCGCCCGACGTCATCGACGCGCCAAGAGCGGCCCCCGATCGAAGGCGGATCATCCGGTGTTGCGCAGGCCCGCTGCGATGCCATTCACCGTCAGCAGCAGTGCCCGCTGTAGGAGCGGATCGTCGCGATCGGCGCTCCGTGAACGTACCAGCAGGTTCACCTGAAGGTGGTGAAGCGGTTGCAGGTAGGCATCTCGGACCCGCAGGGTGCGCTGAAGGACAGGATTGGCTTCGAGCAGTGTCGGTTCGCCCGTGACGGCGAGGATCTCACCGATCGTCCGATGGTATTCGGCTTCGATGGTATCGAAGAGGTGGCGGCAGTTCGCTGCGACGAGGGCCTGCACATACCGTTGAGCGATTCCGAGATCCGTCTTGGCGAGCGTCATCTCGACATTCGATACGAAGGTCCGAAAGAACGACCAATGCGCAAACATCTCGCTGATGGCGGCCCCATGTCCCGCTCGACGTGCAGCAGCGAGACCTGAACCAACCCCGAACCAGCCCGGGATGATCTGGCGAGATTGCGTCCAACCGAACACCCAAGGGATCGCCCTCAAATCGTCGAGCGACCCGGCACCATTGGGACGCCGCGAAGGACGTGAACCGATATTCAGCGCACCCAGCTCATCGACCGGCGTCGCAGAGAGAAAATACTCGACCAGATCCGGATCCCCGATCAGATCACGATACGCCGCATACGCGGCATCGCTCACCACATCCATCGTTTCATGCCATCGAACGAGCTGCTCTTCGGGTTGACGCGGCGACTGATGGAGCAGCGACGCTTCGATGACCGCCGACAGGGCCAGCTCGAGATTGCGGGCGGCCAGCTCGGGAAGACCGTACTTGTCGGCGATCACCTCGCCCTGTTCGGTGATCTTGATGGGCCCGTCGACGGTCCCGTACGGCTGGGCGAGAATCGCTTCGTGCGTCGGCCCACCACCTCGACCGATGGTGCCTCCGCGCCCGTGGAACAGTCGCAGTACGACACCGTGCTTTCTGGCGATGTCACGTAGTCGCTGCTGTGCCTTGTAGATCTCCCACTGCGATGTGGTGATTCCACCAGCCTTGTTCGAATCCGAGTAGCCGAGCATCACTTCTTGAATATCGCCGCGAATGCGGACGATCTCGCGATATGGCTCGACGCTCAGGAGGCGGTCGAGCAGGTCGCCTGCCATCTGGAGCTCTTCGGTGGTTTCGAGTAGCGGCACGAAGCCGAGTTCTGCGATGTGCCCAGGCACATCGATGAGTCCCACCTCACGGGCCAGGACGGCGGCCGCGAGGACATCATCGACATCGCGCGTCATCGAGACGATGTAACTCTCGATGAGGTCGGAGCCGTACCGGTCCTTGACTCGTCTGATGGTTCGGAACACGTCGAGCGTGGCGGCCGTCTCCTCGCTCACCGCTGCAGCAGTCGTGGTCAACGGCCGCCGACCCTCCAGCTCCACGGCCAGTTTGTCGGCTCGACCGGCAGCGTCAAGCTCCTCATAGGGTGTGCCGAGCCGGTCGAACAGCTCGCCGATCGCCTCGTGATGCTTTGCCGCGAGCTGGCGAATATCCATAGTCGCCAGATGGAATCCAAAGGTTGCGGCCGTACGCGTCACGCGGGCGACCATGCCTGCAGCCACCAGCCCACCGCGGTTCGCCACCAACGATCGGTGGATCAGAGCGAGTTCCTCGAGCACCTCATCAATGCCGGCATAACCCCTGCCAGGTGCGTGGCGGGAGCCCGAAGCCATGCGCTCGCGCGTATTGACGAGTCGCTGGTGGATGTAGGCCAACTTGAGGCGATACGGCTCCTCCGCGTTGAGGACGCCGAACCGCTCGAACACACGCGGCAGCAGTGACCGGTCCGCCTCGAGGCTCGCACGCAACTCGTCGCTGACATGGCGAATCTTCGACGACGTCGACAGATCCGTGGCCAACGCCTCGACTGCTCCGATCAGGTTGCGCATCGCGTGATCGTGCTGAGCCGCCAACACATCGCCCGTGACCGCTGCCGTCACGAACGGGTTCCCATCCCGGTCGCCGCCCACCCACGTGCCGAATCGGATCGGCGTGTGATCGATCGCAACGTCGATGCCGAGACGCATCATCTCGGTGGCGTACCCGTCGAGGACCTCCGGCACAGACCCTCTGAAGAGCTCGTCGAGGTAATAAATCACCGATGCTGCTTCGTCCCTGGGATCCGGACGATCCCTGCGAAGCTCGTCCGTCTGCCAGATGAGGTCGATCAGCTCGGCGAGGCGCCGGTCGATTCGGCGCTTGTCGGCCTCCGTGGCCCGCGTATCGAGACGCTCGTCGAGCAGTCTGGCGACCGTGTTGAGTTTGGTGAGGATCGAACGTCGCGACGCCTCGGTCGGGTGAGCCGTGAACACGGGACGCAGCTCGAGCCGTTCCAGCATCGCCTCGACGTCTGCTCTGTCCAACCCGGCAGCGTCGACCTGATCGACCGTGCTCTCCAACCAGCCCCGCTGCCGCCGAGTACGAGCCGCCAACTCATCCAGTCGGTGGGTCTGCTCGGCAACGTTGGCGAGATAGAAATAGACGGTGAACGCCCTGACCAGCGTACTCAGCGTCGCCAGATCGAGATCGCCGAGCAACACATCCAGCGTGTCGTCGTCCCCGGTCGCTCCCGAATCCCGCAGCCTCCTGGTGATTGCCCGCACATCCTCGACGAGGTCGAGCAGATCAGGGCCCTCCTGACGCACCAGCGAATCCCCCAACTGGTTCCCCAGCCGTCGAATATCCGCCCGCAACGCCGCATCCCGCTTGTGAAGGTTCACCCCCCGAGCGTACCAACGGCCCGCCACAGCGCCCAGTCCACCACTGCAGCGTCACGGGGCATAGTGCCTGCCCACGCCCGCCGTCCGGGCCCTTCCTGCCGCACACGGCATCACCTCGGCCGCCCGGAGTGGGCGAGTTCCCCGAGTCACGGTGCCCGGCAGGGCAACGTCACCGTTTCGGGTGCCGATGGAGCAGCCCGTCACACGGTGCTCGGCCGGCCGACAGGCAGATCGATGGTGAACGCCCAACCTGCCTTGGTCCGTTCGAATCGAAGTGAACCTCCCGCCGCCACGGTCAGGGTATGGGCGTAAGTGATACCGAGACGGTCGCCCATCTCTGGGGGCATCACCTCGGAATGGGCCAGAAGGCTCCACGTTTGACCGAGGGGTGTCCCCGAGTCGATGTCGGGTCCCGGGCCTCGATCACACACACGCAGACGGACCCCGGCGTCGACCGACCGGACCGAGATGGTGACGGGTGGTGTGCCATACCTTCGGCTGTTCTCGATGAGCTCGTAGAGGGCGGTCGTAAGGGGAAGGGGATCACAACGAACCTCGAGGCTTCGCTCCCCTTCGACCGCCACGACCGACTCCAGGCCCGGTCTGGCGGCAAGTAAGTAGGTGTCGATCAGCTCTCCGATCGTGACCGTCATCGCCGACCGCTGAGGACCTCGCTGCAGGCGTAACACCGAGTTCATCCGGTCCAAGAGCTGCTCGATCCGGGCGCCGGCGTCCCGGATCGCCACAGCGGCTTCCCGCAACTCCTCACCTTCCAACTCCCCCTTGGCGATCAACTCCGAATACGCGACGATCGGCGACAGCGGGGTCCTGAACTGGTGATTGGCCGACTCCATGAACCGTCGGTGCTGCTCACCCGTCAACACCTGACTGGTCACATCCTCGGCGTAGACCATCAACAGGGCCGGCTCTTCCATCTCTCGATGCAACGACACCCCAATCCGCAAGAAGGTCTCCCTGCCGGCGGCCAAAGGTGCCACGTATAGCAATGGCGGCCCTGGCTCCCCAGAGGCCACAATCCCCGCCAACACCTCCCCCAATCCCTGACCGGGAGCCGTCGACTCGCCCAAGCGAGCGATCGCCGTATGGTCGGCGTCGGCGAGCCCGAAGCGTCGCGCCGTCTCGTTGGCGAACAGACAACGCAGGGAGTCACCGTCGTACAAGGCGAAACCGATCGGCGCCTCTTCCGCGATCCCGGCCGCAAGTGTCCTCGCCCGAGTGGACTCCTTCTGCCAATACTCGGATAAGGCCCTCCCCCAGACCAGCAACCCGATGAACGACAAGAACACACCCAACCGGACCACGCTGGTAACGGTTATGTCGTCAGCTCCCGCGATCACACCCACGTATACGAGCACGGCAGCAACTGCCAGCCAGATCGTCCGTCGAACCGGGCTGGTCACCGCCTCCCAGATGAACACGATCAACATCGCGAAGAAGAACGGACTCTCCGTGCCCCCATCCAATGCAACTATCACACCCACCAGCGCCAGCGAGCCCACACCACGAACCAGATATACCCCGCCTTTGCGAACCAACGCGATCTGGTCGGCAAGCGTGTCCAACCCCGTTCGCCAGACCAGCAGGATGGCGGCGACCACCAGCACACCGACCGGACGCAGCACGTCACTAAACAGGGCGAGCGCCAACACATGGATCGTGACAATCGGTCCAACCGGGTCGAAACTCTCGAACCACGTCTGCCACCGCGGGATCCGGGTTTCGATCAAAGGATCACCATCATCTGGACTCATCCTCATTCCATCTGATCCACTACACCTCCGATACATCTCTGATGAGCGCCCTGCACACGCCGCTCAGCCACCTCGCGACCGCACCGGCCGCCCCACCTCACCTATCAGCCACAGCCCACCCATAGCGAAAGAGTCGCAAGCCGAGAACCTCTCAGAAAGATGAACCGGCTTGGCGATAGCAGACACTCATGGGTATGGGCTCGAGACGGACACCGTGTAGCCGGATCGCCCGGAGATGGCGCGAAGCCGTCAACCCGCTTGCTTGGTTCGCGGTAGTACCGGACCCCGGATCAGCTCATGTCGCTGATCGATGCCAAAGCGGGGAGAGCGGTAACGAGGACGCTTGCCAGCGTCAGAACGAGCACGATGATACGACGGCGCATTGGGGGACCTCCTTGAGCCCGACTGCTGTTTCAGCATCGAGTATGGGGAATGCCCGTCTCTCAGATATCTCACGCGCCGGCGCCGGCCGGCCGAACCTTCCGTCATGACGCGCGTGGCTTCTGCCCCCGAGTGGCGAGGTGGTGGCCTGCCTCGTGTAGCGCAGCCAGATCACGCCCCACAGTTGAAGCGCTCACCTTCAACACTCTGGCCAACTGGTCGATCGAGGGCACGGCACCTTGGTTGTCGGCCTCGGTCATCAAGCGCCACAACCGGCGGCGGCGGCGGTCGATGGGAGAAGCCACTTCTTCATCCTCGGGGTCCGTCACCGTCCATGTGACCTGCCGCAACTCGTCGTCACCCAGGGCCCGGCCGATCGGTGTCCCAGCTGCCGGAAGCAGCGCCTCAACGGTATGCGGCGAGAACTGATTCCATGCCGCCACGATCTCCCTATGCTCGGCGACCCGCTCCAAGGCGCCCTCGCGCTCTTCGGCCGACAGACCTTGGAGGGTTGCGTCAAGCAGCCGGTATGCCTCTGCCACGGCGCGCCGGGCCTCGTCACGTTGTCCGGAAGCCTTTGCGGCCACCGCGTGGCGGTGGTGGATCAGGTGGACGCGTTCGACACCCGGCACGAGCTGCTCGACTGCTTGGCGAGTAGCCGCAAGGGCTTCCTCTGCCTGCCCGGCTGCCAGCAGGATGGCCCCACGGATGGAGAGCAGCTCTACTGCGAGGGGCACGAACCCTATTTCCACGCACAGCCGGTCTGCGCGATCGAGCGCGGCGAGAGCACCCTGATGGTCGCCTGTGGCCAGGTGAAGGAGGGCGAGAGAACGGAGGTGCTGGCCTTCGAGCAGACGGTTGCCGGTCCCTGTGAGAATCCGGAAGCTCTCTTGGAGCAGCTGCTCGGCTTCATCGTGCCGGTCTTGGAGGAGAGCAACCCCCGCCAGTACTTCCATGCACTGTCCTTGGCGAGCCCGGTCACCGATGTTCACGAAGTGAGTCATCGCCCTCTGAGCATCGGCCATGGCACGTTGGGAGTCACCGAGGATGCTCTGACGCACCGAAGCGGCGTTGACACGTACCATCGCCTCCCCTCGAAGGTCACCGAGTTCGGCGAAGATTCGCGCCGCCTGCTCATACCCGGAAAGGGCGTCTGCCACCTGACCGAGGAAGTAGTGGAGGTTGCTCTGGTTCAGCCGGTTGACTCCCTCCCCGTGCCGGTAGCCGATCTTCTGGCAGATCTCGATTGCCCGCCCGTAGCGGACAAGAGACCCGTCGGTGTCTCCCAGCTGACGAAGTGCTCGCGCCTCACTGCCAATTACCTCCGCCTCTCCACGCAGATCGCCCAGGTTCTCGAAGAGGGCGAGCGCACGTTTCAAGTGAGGGAGCGCCTCGGTCGACCGTTGCACCTCTACCAAAGTGCTGCCCAATTCGGTGTGGGCTTCAGCTCGTCTCTGGTCATCGCCTCTGGCCGCCGCCACTGCCGCCTCGAGTTGGGATACCGCCTGCAGGGGATGCCCCGACCAACGTTGGCAAGTGCCAAGCGCCACCAGAGCCGCCGCCAGCGCGCCTCGATCCCCTCGGCGACGCTCCACCTCCACTGACAGACGCGCCGATTTCTCGGCCTCTGCGAAGCGTCCGGTGTGAGCGAGGAGCCAGGCCCTGCGCCGCTCCAGGTCGCCCCGCAGGGAAGGTCTCGCCTCGACCAGCGTCGCCATCTCCTCGATCACTTCCGCCTGCTCACTCCGACGTCCCAGCACGCTGAGGACGGCCTCGAGATGTCCCGCCAGCCGATACCGCCCGTCCGGCGACCACTTCGCCAGCGCGGCCGCTTCCTGGGCTGCCCGAAGGTGCTGTCGGGCCGTCGCAAAAGCATGGAGCTCCTCGGCCCGGATACCTGCTTCGAACAGGAAGTGGGCGGCACGCTCGGGAATCCCGCCCTCCCAATAGTGGTAGCCGATGGCGTCTACGTCTCCTGCATCGATGTCGACGAGCGCCGCCGCCACTCGCCGGTGCAGTTCCACTCGGTGACCATCGTCGAGGCTTTCGTACACGACTTCGCGCACGAGGTCGTGGGATACCCGGTAGCTGTTGTCTCCTTCCTCTCTGACGAGACCACGGTGGATGAGATCGTCCATGGCGTCCAGAACGGAGGTCCGAGGAAGCCCGACAACAGTTGCCAGCATCCCAAGGTCGACAGCGCCGCCGCATACGGCGACGACCTTGAATACCATGCGAGCATGCTCGCCGAGCAGGGATGTGCGGGCGTCGATCACCGACCTGACGCGTGGCGCAACTGCAATGGTCCGACCGGCGAGCTCTCGCTCGAGTACTCCGCCCGGGTCGCTGCCGGCTTCGAACAGACCCTGGTCACGCAGAGCCAACAGAGTCTCCAACGTAAAGAGAACGTTTCCTCCGGTCCGCCGATGCAAGCGGGCCGCCACAGCCGGCTCCATACTGGTCAAACCAAGAATGGCTTTGACCATGTCGCCCAATTCGAACACCGACAAGGGAGACAGCACGACCCGACCAAGACCGGCGACTCGATCCAGGTCACGAAGCACATCCCACACTTCCGGGTCGCCGCGACCCTCTTCGCTTCGATAGAGGAGCAGCAAGAGGATTCGGGAGTCGGCAAGCCGGGGTCCGAGCTGGGTGAGGACACCAAGCGTGTCCTGGTCGGCCCAGTGCACGTCGTCGAGGATCACGAGGTGGGGAGCGATCCTGCCCAACGCGCCAAGTGTCAACACCAGCGCCTCCTGCATCCGTGTCGACTCCTCCGCCGGGCGAAGTGGAGTGGAGGACGCGGACGATAGGAGGTTCTGCTTACCAAGATGGGGGGCGAGCCGCATCGCCTCGGTCAACCAGACCGGTTTGAGTTGCTCAGAGAGCTGTTCGGCCCGGAGCGGACTGATCGACTCCAACACTTCGGCCAGCGGGCCAAACGGACGCAATGTTCCTTGAACACAAGTTCCCCAGCTGACCTCGAATCCTCGCCAGCGGGCGGCGTCAGCCGCCTCCAGCGCCAATCGAGTCTTGCCTATTCCGGGTTCCCCTTCCACCAACACCACTCCGCCCGGCCCGGCCAACACCCGTTCCAGGTGGCTGATGAGGTTGCGCCGTTCCTCTTCTCGTCCGACAAAGGGAATACCTGACCGGCTGCCCAGAAGCGTCGCTCGTTCCTCCCCTTGCAACGGTCGAATCGCAGCACGACGCTGCCGGAGAATCCGCCGGTACAGCTCAACGGTCGGTTCGGAAGGCTCCGTCTCCAACTCCTCGGCCAACACCGACCGACACCGTTCGAACTGCTGGACGGCGTCGCTGGTCCGCCCCAGCAAGAAGCAGAGACGCATGACCTCCTGGTGGGCCTCTTCCCTGAGCGGAGCGTGGTGAGTGAGTCGTCGCGCATGGGCCAGCGCCTCCTCATAGGCACCCTGGGCCTTGGTCACCTCGACCAGACGACTGAGGGCCACCAGGTAGCGCTGCCGGTAGTAGTCCTGTTCGACCATCACCCAGTTGTCGAAGAACCCGGCCAGGAAGTCACCCCGATACAGCTCGACACAAGCACGCAGGGCGGCAGCGTCACCGGCGCGCCCGAGCTGGGTGTCACGGCGAGAGATCTCCAACGAATCGAAAAGGTGATCGAACTCCTCGACATCCAACCAGTACGGCGTGGTGGTATCGAAGGCGAGAGTGTCGGCGCTGATCGTCAAATGCGAGGCCGAACCATCGCTCACCGTATCCTGTATCTGCCACAGTGTATGACTGAGGCGGCGTCGAGCCCTCCCCTCAGGGAGGTCGGGCCAGAAGGAACCGGCCAGCAGCTCACGCTGCAAGGGTCGGACCCGGTTCATCACGAGATGAGCGAACAGCGACCGCCCGACACGCGACGCGATCGGTGGCAACGGCTTGCCGCCACGTTCCATGAAGAAACCACCAAACAGGTATACCCGCAGTGGCTCCATCACACGCATCCAAGCCGTCAACCGATCCGCACCCTGAACGGGTGCGGGTTTCATGGGCACCTTAATAGGGATGCCAGGCGAGCGCAGGGCGGCGCGGCACGGGCCTCCCGTGTACGCTCGACCTTGCACACCCAACCAATTCGGTCGGCAGGCGTGCTGTCAACCGGATGACGAGCGGCCCGTCACGCGTCGAGACGGGAGCGTCAAGTGCCGATCGTGTTCGGCCAATGCTCTGCACGATCGAGCGATCTTGGTGTCGACGGGTGTGCCTGGCCGGTCGGGAATGTGATCCAGGGCCAACGGTCGCGTTCCGAACGGTGACACCGTCCACACCGAGGCAATCCCGACGAAGAGGGCGACCGACAAGGCCGAGCGACCCGCGCGCGGCGGTATGACAGCGCGTTGCTCTCGGCGTCTGCCGATGTTCTAATCGCGGGGGTGTCGGCCCACTGCCGCCAGGCTTCGAGCCATGTTCCTTCGAGGCCGCCGACCGTTTCCGAGTGCGCCCGGAAGGTGGCCAGGTCATCGATACCGGGGGTGTCACCGGCGACTTCCGGCGGTTGTTGCATGGCTTCCCACAGCCGCTGCCACGCACGCTGGGCCGATCCGCTGGATGCCTCTCGCCCCAGAACCCGGTAGGCGAGAGTCTCATCGATGGCCACTTGCCTCAATGCCACGTCACCGAACCACTCTGTCTTCTCGGCGAGAGAGGCGAGTTGGTTCACCATGGCGGTGACCGACTGTTTCGCTTGCTCGCGAGCTTGAAGGGCAAGCTACATCTGGGCTCGGGTGGAGGCCTCCCACAATCGGGCCATGTCGAGCACGGGGCGACGACGCGGGCTGGGCGCACGCCGCCGGCGAAGCTCACGACTCAGCCAGGCGCCCTCGACAAGTACTGCCTCCACAAGCGCTCGGGGCGCCTCCAACCCCACGGCCGGTGGCAGATCCATCTCCTCGGGCCGCTCATAGGTGCGGGCGGCGGCCAGAGCGGACAGCAACTCCGCCCGTCCCTCCCAATAGGGGACGAGATCCTCGACTCTTCGCAACTCCATTCCCACGCTCGACACGCCCCGCCCGACAACCGTGACCGTCACCGAACGGCGGTCCGTGTTCGATCCGACCTCAGCCTGCGACGCCCACAGCACCCCCTCCTCCGCAGACGCGCATCCCGTTCCACGCCATCAACGATCAGCACCACTGCTGCCAACTCGTCGACCCGTTCAGGATCGGGTTCGTTCACCCCTGCGTGGTCGAACAACCGGTCTCGTTCATCGGCCAACACCTCCGCGAGTCCCGGGGACTCTCCGACTGAAGTCGTCACACCGACCCATGGACCCTCGGAAGCAACCGCGTCGCCATACACGAGGGAGATCGACACCCATTCCCCATTCGCCCGGTGGGACTCCGCCAGCGCTCTGGCGGACAGCTCCGGCGTCAGCAGTTCGAACACGGGGAACGCAGGCAACGTCAACAGCTCGTCACGCTGTCGGCGCATCCTCTGTCGAGCCTGTTCGACGAACGCCTCATGCTCCGGGTCCGGCGGCAACGACTCCATCAACAACAGCCTGCCACATCCACCAATGCCGCACCACACCAATCCACCATGGATAGTTCTCCGCCGAGACACTGAACCCGTCCGGGTTGATCAGAGCCTCCGGACAACCCGGACCCGTTTGGCGGGCCCTGCCGATCAGCTGATGGTGCGCGCCCAGTCGCGGAACCCAAGGAGCCGGCTGCGGTCCCACGCGTGGCCGTGAGTGGGCCGTTCCGTCACGTTCACCGACGATCGGTAGCAGGCAAGACACTGTCGGATGAGAGTCTGATGGACGATGGGGGCCCACTCCAGCGCCCACAACGCCGCTTCCTCTTTGCTCGGCACCAGCTCTGGTCCACGTTCGAGAACCATGAACACCCGGCACGCATTGAGCACTCCATAGAACGGAGTCGCAAGGAGATGCTCGTCTTGGAGGATCCAGAGGAGATCGCCACGTATCGAGTCGAGGTACGCCTCGTGTGGGATCTGCCCGAAGACGTTGCCGATGTCCTCGCCGAGCAGGCGACATCCACGCGACCTGACCACTGTGCAGTGCGCCGCCAGATCGGGATCGGTGTGTTGAATCGTGTAGTCGAACCGGCCGGTCCTGATCGCCTCGGAATGAGTCTCACTGAAATGCATCTCGAACGGTGAGGGATGACTGAACCGCCGGGTATGGGCAATCTGAAGCACCGACGCTTCGACGTCACCGATCGTCGGACGCCGATCCGACGCTGTGAGCAACGCCCGAGCCGTCTGCTCGCGGGTCGCAGGTCCCAGCGGGGTCGAGCACACGATCAACAGATCCAGGTCGCTCTTCGGGCGGTAGTACCCGCCCATCGCGAGCGAGCCGTGCAGATAGACCCCAACCAGCTCGTCACCGAGAACATCGGCGATGCCGGCGACGAGCGATTCCACCCAGGAGGTGATGTCGACATCCACCTCCTTCGGCCACATCTGCCGACGTCCTGACCGATGGTCGATTCCGAGAACCTCGGGCACGAGCCGATGATCGCACACGTGCGGCACAGAATGCGCCCGATCCCCGATTCACGAGCACGTGGGGAGCACAACACTCGCACATTCACTGTCGGCACGTGCGCGCCCGGACACCCGAACGGCCATGACCGAGTGTGGCCGGCCGGGAGTCTGCCGAGGAATCCCGGTGCGCGGACCGGCGGATGGTCGCGTGGATAAGCACCGGAATCGAATGGCTGCACCGTTGACGCGACCCCGCATATGATCACCCGCTTGCGGATGTTGCCGTCCGGCCGGGCACGGCTCCGGGTTCTATCATGCGACATGGCTCCCCCGGAAGCGTCGTCTCGCAGATCGGGATGGATCGTCCCGTTGTCGGCCACCGTGATGGTCGGATTCGGCGTGATTCTCTATGGATTCTCCGTCTATGTCACCGATCATGCGGCGGGGGCGGAGTTCTCGAAGACCGTTCTGTCGGTCGCGTACGGAGGTTCGGTGTTCGTGGGGGGCCTCCTCGCCCTTCCGGTGGGGCGGTATGCTGACAGGCACGGGGTACGGGCGGTGGTCGGGGCGGGAGCGCTGCTCGGTTCTCTGGGTCTGATCGTCTTCTCGATCTCGAACCAGGCGTGGCAGGTCGTCGCCGCGTGGTGGGTGCTCATCGGACCTGCTCAGGCCATGATCTATTACGAACCGGCCTATGTCGCGATCAACCAGTTGTCCCCCGTCCGCGACCGTGCCCGCGTGCTGGCCACCGTCACGTTGATCGGCGGTCTGGCCGGCATCGTGTTCATTCCGCTCGCCGAACGGTTGGTGACTCTCCTGGGCTGGCGGTCGGCGGTTCTCGTGCTGGCGCTCGTGCTGCTCATCGTTGGTGAAGCTACCGCCTTGTTCGCCCTACCACGACGGAGCCGCACTCTGGCCGGAGCCGCGATGGCGTCCGAGGTGGGAATCTCGATCTCTGGACTCTTTCGGGACCGCAGGTTCGTGCTATACACGGTGGCGATGGCGGTCACTTTCATGGCCGCCCAGGGGGTCATCGCCCATCGTTTGACCCGCTTCGAAGAGGTCGGCTTTTCGCTGGCAACGGTTGCACTGTGGGCGGCCATCGCTTCGGCGATGAGTCTGCCCGGCCGCTGGATAGCACCCATGTTGGCGGCACGGTTCGGAGCGACGCGGGTCCAGGCGGGCATCACCCTGATCGTGGCACTCGGTGTCTCGTTGATGGTGAACGGCACACAGTGGTGGCAGATGGTCGGCCATTTCTCGCTGTTCGGACTGGCATTCGGTGGGCTTCTCCCGTTGCGTGCCATGGTCATGACCGATTGGTACTCGGGACCCACCTACGGACGGATCATGGGCACCCAATGGACCATTGCCGTGCTGATCGGCGCGACCGGCCCTGCCCTCGTAGGCATCTTGCGCGACGCGACGGGTGACTACCAGGCGTCGATCGTGCTGCTCACGGTCCTGCTTCTCGTGGGCATGGTGACGATCGTTGCCGCCGGCCGGGCAAGACCCGGCGTCGCAAGCGCACACGGCCGGGTCTCGTGACGATGACGCACCCTCTTTCGATTGGTGTCACGCCGAACCGCCCGACCGAGAACACGCGGCGCGCCGGTCGCAGAGCACCGACCGGGGGAAGGTCGGATCGGCCCGGCTTTGGCGGACGTTCTGATGTTCTTCCGGGGTTGGTGGAGGCTCACCCGCCCACCAGTCCACGTCTTGCGTCGCCATGTTCGGTGCGACGAGGGTTTCCCCCTGGACATCTCATACCAACCGACATAGACTGAGTCTCTACTCACTGAGTGGACACTCATCGAGGAGAGGTATGGACGGGCAGGCCGGTACGCGCAGCGAGAGGAAGCAACAGACTCGGTTGTTGCTGATCGAGACGGCCCATGACCTGATGGCTGAGAGGGGCATCATCGCCACCCGCACGATCGACGTTGCGGAACGAGCCGGCGTGGCCCACGGGACCGTGTTCGTGCACTTCGCGACCAGGGAGGATCTGATCGCGGCGGTCGTGGGCGTGTATGCGGGACGGATCGCCAAACGTCTGCATGAGCTGGCAGGCGAGGAAACGACGGTACGCGCCGTGCTGACCGCTCACCTCGCGGGACTCGCCGAGGACGAAGCCTTCTACTCCCGCCTGGTGATGGAGGGCCCGCTGCTGCCGCCTTATGCCCGCGCCACGCTGCTGGGAATGCAGTCGGCGATCTCCGCCCACCTGGCCGAGGTGGCGGAACAGGAGATGGCAGCCGGTGAGGTCCGGCGCATGCCTATCTCCCTGTTGTTCAACACTTGGCTGGGTCTCGTCCACCACTACGTCGGCGGTCGGGAGCTGTTCGCCCCCGGACAGTCGGTGGTGAAGCGGTGGGGACCGACATTGCTGGATCACTACCTGGGACTACTACGTCCCGACGGACAAGGAGGAGAAGTATGACGACGACCCAATGCATCTCGTGTGGCATGCCGATGAGCAAGCCCGAAGACCACGCCGCAGGCGACCCGACCAAGGACTACTGCCTGCATTGCGCTCGCCCCGACGGCACGATGCGGTCGCGCCAGGAGACCCGCGAGGGTTGGACCGCCTTCATGGTGAAGACCCAGGGCATCGACGAGACCGCCGCCCGCCAGGCGGTGGAGGAGATGATGGCAAGGTTGCCGGCCTGGAGGGAGAACTGAGGACATGCCGAAGCTCGACCTGAAGAAGGAGTACCGCCGGCTCTACAACCCCTCTGCCAAGGAATGCTCGATCGTCGACGTGCCCGAGATGCAGTTCCTGATGATCGACGGTTCCGGCGACCCGAACACGTCGACCGCCTACCGGGAGGCCCTCGAGGCTCTCTACGCGATGTCGTACACGCTGAAGTTCCTGAGCAAGAGAACCGAAGGTATCGATTACGTGGTCATGGCTCTCGAGGGCCTGTGGTGGTCCGACGACATGGCCGAGTTCTCGATGGATGACAAGACGGCGTGGAAATGGACGTCGATGATGATGCAGCCCGATCACATCACCGTCGCCCACTTTCAAGCTGCGATCGAAGAGGTGAGCCGTAAGAAGGACCTGCCGGCCCTCGACCGGATGCGCTTCGAGCCCTTCCGAGAGGGCCTCTCCGTCCAGATCATGCACATTGGCCCTTATGCCGATGAGGGGCCGACCATCGCACGCCTCCACCAGTTCGCCGCCGAGCGTGGCTACCGGTTGCATGGGAAACACCATGAGGTCTACCTGAGCGATCCGCGGCGAACGGCGCCCGAGAGGCTGCGGACGGTGATCAGGCAACCGGTCGAGCCGGTGTCCGGGTAGGCGGCCAACACGCATCCAAGAAGCAGGGTCGGTCGTGGCGATCGCCTGCCCTATGGGTTCTGACCGCAAGACGATCCCGACGTATCTGGCCGGTGAACGACCGGGGGTGCACCGCCAGGAGTCGGATCCGTTCAACCGTGTCGAGAGAAGGGTGCGCCGACGCGTGGCTGATGACTGACGCTCACGGACGACCATATCCTCCGACGAGGCGAAGGCGTTGGGGCGTCCCCACGGCCATCCGGCGTCCGACCGACAGCACCGTGGCCGGGGACTGCGGCCGTCAACAGACCCTCATCTGGATGTGCCCGGATCGATACCGGCCCCTGTGAGGGATCGTGACGCCCCGGAGGAGACGAGTCGCCGGGCACGTGTGGATGGCGAGCAATCCGGTGGCTGCCCATCACACGGCTACTTCGCCGGATGCCCGACCGGGACGAGATACAACGGTTCGTGGTCGCTCGGAAGTCCCAGTATCGCCTGCACTTGATCGTCGTCAAAGGCACCGATCGGCACCGCTCCCAGACCTAGAGAGACGGCCTGCAACAAGAGATTCTGGGCGGCATGTCCGGCTTCGAACTTCACATACCGCTCGGCTCGATCACCGTACTTCCGCATAGTGCGGGAATAGACCGCAACGAAGACAAAGAGCGCAGCCGCCTCCTCCACGGCCTGCTGGGAACGAGCCGCCCGGGACAGTTCCCTTCGTAGATCCTCCTTGCCGAGGACCTCGAGTCGATGCCGGTACGGATCGTAGTGATATCGCCCACGGCCAGTGGCCAGATAGACCTCCAACGGATACAAGGCTCCGGCCGAAGGCGCGCTGCGCTGACCGGCACTCGAGGTGACACCCTGCGCCGCCCACAAGAGCAAGGATATCTCCGCCATGTCGAGGGGCGTCCGCACGTACTCGCGAACCGAGCGACGTCGCGCCAACGCGTCCACCAGTGAGCCGCCACCGGCCTTCGCGGGCGGTGGGAGATCGATTCGCTCGGTCACGATGGTACCTCCCGGCGTGTCGACACCCTCGGCGGCTGCACCACAACCACCTGTCAACATCACGATACTGAGCTCCACACATCCGCCGCTCTCGTGACGGTTGGCCGGGATCATTCCTGTGAAGCGTCACAAGAACGATGATGCTGATTCACCCCGCCCGATGCGCCGGCTACGCGAGCACGTCCTCCAGTGCTCGCCGCACGTACACGCCCGCCAGATGCGTCCGGTAGCCGACCGTCCCGTACAGGTCCTCGAGCACGACAACGCCTTCCGTTGCATGGGACGCAGCGGCAGCGATGGCATCTTTGGACCCGTCGGTGCCGACGACGGCCTGCGCCGACGTCGAAGCGAGATACGGCTTCGAGCTCACACCGGTCACCGCGATCCGGGCATCGGCGACCGTACCGTTGGCAGCGTCGACCCAAACAGCGGCCGCCGCGATCGGATAGTCCGAGTCGCCTCCCCTCCTGCCGAGCTTCCGATAAGCAGACTTGCCGCCCTTGGGGATTCTCAGCTCGACAAGGATCTCGTCGGACTCGAGCGCAGATGTCAAGGTGTCGACGAAGAAGTCGGCGGCAGCGATCTCCCTCGTACCCCGTACCGACGCAGCGACCATCGTGGCTCCCAACGCGAGTGCGGCAGCCGGTTGGTCGGAAGCGAGGTCCGCGTGAGCGATCGATCCACAGGTCGTCCCCTGACTCCTGACCTGAACATCGGCCGTGGCGCCGGCGGCTTGTGCCAGCGCCGTCGCGTGTTTGTTGACGAGCGGATCGGTGGCTGTCTGAGCATGACGCACCATCGCTCCGATCCCGATGTAATCGCCCTCGTCCGTGATCGTGTCCAACCCGGTGATTCGCGAGATATCGACAATGGTGGCCGGCCGAACGAGCCTGACCTTCATGAGAGGGATGAGGCTCATGCCGCCACTGAGAATCTTGGCGTTCTCGTCCTCGGACAGTATCGAAAGCGCCTCCTCCAGCGAGGAGGGGGCAACATAGTCGAAATTGGATGGATACATCGTCAGTTCCTCGCATCCTCGATCGCCTGCCACACACGTTTCGGCCTCAACGGCATGTCGATGTGCTTGACACCCAGATGGCTCACCGCATCGACAACCGCGTTGACGATGGTTTGAGCCGACCCGATCGTCCCGGCCTCACCGATTCCCTTGACGCCGAGCGGATTGACGTCCGTCGGTGTGACCGTGCGATCCAGCGAGAACATCGGAAGATTCTCTGCGGCGGGGAGCGGATAGTCGAGCATCGACGCCGTCAGCAGGTTGCCCGCGTCGTCGTAGATTGCTTCTTCGAACAGCGCCTGTGCGATACCTTGGGCGATTCCACCGTGCAGCTGGCCATCGACGATCATCGGGTTGATGACGTTCCCACAGTCGTCCGTAGCCCAGTACTCGAGGAGGTCGACATCGCCCGTTTCGGGGTCGACTTCGACCAGCGCCATGTGTGAACCGAACGGCCACGTCGCGTTCGGTGGTGAGAACACCACCGATGACTCGAGACCACCTTCAACGCCCTCGGGCAGGGTGTGAGGCTGATACGCCGACTCCGCGATCTGGGCCCAGGACACGGACCGGTCCGGTGAACCGGCCACATGGGCGCTGCCGTCTGCGAAGTGGATGTCTTCCGGGGCGGCTTCGAGAAGATGCCCGGCGATGGTGGCCGCCTTCTCCTTCACCCGCTTCGTTGCTTCGTACGTTGCGGCTCCGTCCACGGCAATGGACCGCGAACCGAACGTGCCGACACCCATGGGCGAGTCGACCGAATCGCCGTGCCGCACCTCGATGTTCTCCATCGGGATGCCAAGGCCGTCGGAGACGATCTGGGCCCATGTCGTCTCATGACCCTGGCCGCTCGGAGCGGTGCCGATCGTGACCGTACATGTTCCATCCGGCTGGACGCGGACGACGCCGGAACCGTTGAACGCGGTCGGCAGCCCGTACCCGGCCCACGAGAATCCGAGACCGGCGAGCGCCGAAGGTCCGAAACCGCACACTTCGACATAGGTGCTGAGTCCGATGCCGAGCAACCTGCCCTCGGCACGGGCGGTGTCACGTCTCGCCTTCAGATCCTCGTACCCGACCCTGTCCAGCAGAGCGTCGAGGTTCTTCTCGTAGTCGCCGCTATCCATGGTCAGGCCGATCTCCGTGGTCACCGGGAACTGGTCGGGCTTCCAGTAGTTGACCTTGCGTACGTCGGCCGGATCCATGCCGATCTCCCTGGCGTACGCATCGATGATGCGTTCCAGGTAGTACGCGGCCTCGGGCCGTCCCGCGCCCCGATACGCATCGGTGGTCGGCGTGTTCGTGACGACACAGTGCAGCGCATAGGACGTGGGAATGTCGTATTGCCCTGGTGCGACGAACAGCCCGAGGAGGGGGATCGCGACGGTGAAATTCTGTGTGTACGCGCCCATGTCACAGATCGCTTCGAGTTCGTAGCCAAGGATCTTGCCGTCCCTTGTGCCGGTGATCGTGGCCGTTCCGACCCAGCCTCTGCCTTGTGTGGAGGCGAAGCCGGCCTCGCGACGGGTTTCTGTCCAACGCACCGGCCGACCGAGCTCCTTCGATGCGAAGCAGCAGAGGAACTCATCCGGGTATACGTTGAGCTTCACCCCGAATCCACCTCCGACCTCTGGAGCCACGACCCGCACTTTGTTGGAAGGAATCCCGAATGCCACGCCGATGGCGCCGGCCACGGCCTGTGGGATCTGCGAGCTCGTCCACAGCTCAACCGAGCCGTAGCCACTGTTCCACTCGGCCAGAACGGCCCTCGGCTCGATCGCCGTCGGGATGAGACGCTGGTTCACCATCTCGAGACCGACGACGACGGTGTCGTCTCGCTCTTTGGCCGCCTGGATGCCGGGCGAGGGATCGGGAAGCTCGATGACTCCTTCCCACCATGCATTCCCGTGCCAGGTGAGCAGCGTGTTCGAAGCGCCTTCATGAACCTGTACGGTGTCGGCAAAGGCTTCCTTCAGGTCGACGACGGCGTCCTTCGGTTCGTAGTCGACGAAGACCAGATCTGCAGCATCCTGAGCGACATAGCGATTGTCCGCGATCACCATCGCGACCGCCTCACCAACATGGTGCACGGAGCCGTCGGCGAGCAGGGGGCGCAGTGTGCCGACGGCTACCTGAGCCGGGTTCGGCCCGAGGTGGCGTACATCGTCCGCTGTGTACACGGCATGGACGCCGTCGAGTTCGAGAGCGGCCGATGCATCGATGCCGTTGATCGTCGCAGCCGCGAACGGACTCCGAACGAACGCCGCTACGAGCTCGCCATGACGCTTGATGTCATCAACGTAGATACCTTTGCCCTGGATGAGGGAAGGGTCCTCTTTCCGCCTGACGATCCCACCCATCACACTTATCGTGCTCATGACCCCACCTCCGCCGATGCCCCTTGGGGTTCTTCACCACGCAGCTTCGCGCTTGCGTACTGGACGGATCGGACAATGTTGTGGTAGCCCGTGCACCGACACAGATTCCCTTCGATCCCGTGACGGATCTCATCTTCCGTCGGGTTGTCGTTGTGCTCCAAGAGCACGATCGAACTCATGATCATGCCGGGGGTGCAGAATCCACACTGGAGTCCATGGCGTTCCCAGAAGCCTTCCTGCACGGGGTGCAGCTCATCACCATTGGCGACACCTTCGACGGTTCTCACGCTCCGGCCATCGACCTGAACGGCGAACATGGTGCATGACTTCACGGCCCGGCCGTCGACGATGACGGTACAAGCGCCGCAGTAACCGGTATCACAACCGACGTGGGTGCCGGTAAGACCGAGCTGATCCCGTAGATAGTGGACGAGCAGCATCCGTGGCTCGATGTCGCTGCGGTAGTCCGTTCCGTTGACAGAGATACTGACTTCCAAAAGCACAACCCTCCCGTCGACTCGGCACGGGGGGCCGGCTGAGGGTGCCACCCCCACTCACACCATAGACATCGCTCCCGACGGTTGCTGGAGGAACATTCGTCTACGTGCCAGTGTGGGAAAAAAGTCGCTTCCACCACGCTACGAACACGCCCCACATGCTCGACAGCAACAGCGACAGACCTCGTAGCTCGGGAGCAACGATTGCCGACACGTCCTGCGCCGAGTCCGCGTCGAGTTTCGCATGAACGCACGCAGAGAAGTCGTCGATCAATCGCTTCGACATCTCGTTGATGAGGCCGGTTCTTCCGAATTGGGCAATCGGTCCTGCAAGGGTGACCTTTGCGTCGATAGTTACGTCGGTGTGGTCGACATCGGCCTCGATCAGGCGAATGTTCACATCCACCGTACCCCGGCTACCTCCCGACCGGTCGATGCCACGTCCTTTGATGTTCGACGTGTGCGTTTCATCATCGAACTCGACCGTCGCGGTGCCATCGAACGATGCCGAGATCGGGCCGAGTTTCACGGAGACGCGTCCGTTGAACGACCCGTCCCCGTTATCGCTCGCTATCTCGGCGCCAGGGAGACAGCGAACCAACTCGGACACATCCTGGAACAACGACCACACCGAGTCGATTCGTTGTGCGACGGTGAATTGCTCGACGACGTCCATGGTGACCCCTACGGCGAGTGTATCGGGGCGTCGGTGCCGCGCAGTGATACCGCCGAGCCCGCACCGTACCGAACCTGCACGATCTCGGCCAGTATCGCGATCGCTGTTTCTGCCGGTGACCTGGCTTTGAGATCGAGACCGATCGGCCCGTGGATCGCATCGATCTCTTCTTGGGTCCAACCTTCATTCTTGAGGCGATCGACGCGCAACGCGTGCGTTCGTCGAGACCCCATCGCACCGAGATACCGAATCGGCTTCTTGTGCACGGCCCGCAGGACAGGTATCTCGAAGCGGCTGTCATGGCTCAGCAGGACGACGTACGTTCTGCGATCCGGGACGATATGGTCGAAGACGGCATCAGGCCACGCAACGATCAGCTCATCGACGTTCGGGAATCGCTCACGCGTGGCCCAGACGTCACGGGCGTCCGCGACGACCACACGAAACCCGAGTTCGCGGGCGAAGATCGACAAGGGCTGCGCGATGTGCCCCGCGCCGAAGATGAGCATGACAGGAGACGGAGCGATCGTGTCGATGAAGACCCTCCGCTCGCCGTACACGAGGGCTCTGCTCTCTTCCCTGTCCATGAGGTCGTTGGCATCGGAAATGACGTCCTCATCGAGCCATGGTGACCCGTCGCCTGTGATCTGGCCAGTCGCTCGATCGAGAACGACGGCAGAACCCATGTCCGGTCCGTCGATGACGGTGATGAGAGCGCCCAGACGTTCGTCCTGTTTGAGTGCCGCGAGTGCGGCGAGGACCTCATTCACCATGGCGCGATGTATACCTCGATCGTGCCGCCGCAAGTGAGCCCAACCTCGAAGGCGTCGTCGTCGGCGATCCCGTAGGTGACGAGCCTGGGTATGCCCGATTTCAGCACGGCCGCCGCATGCTCGCACACGTCATTCTCAACACAGCCACCGCTCACGCTTCCCTCCATCTCGCCATCCGACGAGATGAGCATCTTGGCTCCGACCCCGCGCGGTGCAGACCCTTTGACGGCCACAACGGTGGCTACCGCGACATCCTTGCCCTGTTCGGTCCACCGGTCGTAAACCTCGAGCACGTCTCTCATAGTGATGCGGCGCTCCTTCTTCCAACGCTGGCCGACTGCAATAGCTCGATGAGGTCAACCAGATTACGGGCCGTTCCTCCGGCCAACAAGTCGTCGACGAACGGCATCGCAGCGGCCATTCCGCGAGCTTGTGGCGTGTATCCGACATGCCCCGCGAGCGGGTTCAGCCAGATGACCTTGTGCACGGAGCGGGCGAGTCGCCCCATTTCGCGCGCAAGGAGGCGCGGATCTCCGGTGTCCCAGCCGTCGGAGATGATGAGCGTGATAGGGCCTCCACCTCCGACGCGGCGGGACCAGTTCCGGTTGAAGGCCCCTATCGCCTCGCCAATCCGGGTGCCGCCCGACCAGTCGCGCACGGTCCGGGCCACCCGGGCGAGCGCGTCCGTTGAGTTCCTTCGACGAAGCTGCCTCGTGATCCGTGTGAGGCGAGTGGCGAACACGAACGACTCGACCGTGCCGAAGCGGTACTGGGCACCGTGGACAAAGTGGAGCAACATCTCCGAATACCGGTCCATCGACCCCGAGATGTCGGCGAGGACGATGAGCGGACGCTGACGAGGCCTTCGCTCCAAGAACGCGAGTGGCATCAGGTCGCCGTTGGGGCCAGTCATCCTCCGCATCGTTCTGCGGAGATCCAGGACAGACCCACTCGACGCCGGCCTCCATCGCCGTGAACGAACCGATGCCGGCTTCCACGTCATCGCCGCCAGCAGTGCCGCAACGGATGCCGCCTCTTCATCGCTGAGTTCGGCGAAGTCGACATCCATGAACCGCTCGGCGTCAGAACCGCCGACAACATCGAGAGCGTCATCTCGATCCTCGGCGCCGTCGGCCTCGGTGCCACTTGTCGCTCCGATTCGTGGAGCGCGATGAGGCCGTGTTCGTCGAGCGACCCGTTCGATGCCGTCATCGAGGGTCATCACGACATCCCCGGAGAAGAACTGGTCGAACAGCTCATCGAAGTGTGCGCTTTGGCTCTGACGCGTGACCACCACTGCTCTGAACGCCTCACGCACATCCTCGCTGCGATGCATGCCGACAAGTCGTGCGGCGTCCACGAGACGGCGGGTCGTTTCTGGTGAAACGCCGAACCCTGCCGATCGCAGCGACCGTACGAACCCGACGAGATTGGCCGCAGCGACGTCACCCGTCCCCGTCATACGAGCATTTCCAGACCGCCGGCGCGTACCGTCTGCATGTCTTCCTCATACTTGACGATGACCCCCAGGGTTGCGTCGACGACGTCCGGTGACAACCGCACTTCACCAAGCACCTGGAGCGCCTTCGCCCAGTCGACCGTCTCCCCAACTCCGGGCGGTTTGAAGAGATCGAGGTTGCGCAGCTTGTGCATCGCCGCGGCGAGTTCCCTGGACAGCGTCTCCGACGTCTCTGGCGCCTTCTTGTGAAGGATCGCGATTTCTCGCTCGATGGTCGGATAGTCGATCCAGTGATAGATGCACCGTCGTTTGACAGCGTCGTGGATCTCGCGTGTTCGGTTTGACGTGATGACGACGATCGGCGGCGTGGTCGCACGTATCGTGCCGATCTCGGGAATCGTGATCTGGAAATCGGAGAGAAGCTCGAGGAGATACGCCTCGAACTCTTCATCTGCCCGGTCCAGCTCATCTATCAACAGAACGGTTCTCAGGCCTTCAGAGGATCGCCGGATCGCCTGGAGCAAGGGTCGCGCGATGAGATACTCTTCGCTCATGATGTCGTGAACGTCGACCCGATCCCCGCCGGCCTCGAGCAACCGTATCGCGAGCATCTGACGTGCGTAATCCCATTCGTAAAGGGCGTGTGACGCATCCAGGCCCTCATAGCATTGGAGACGAATGAACTCTCCGCCGCTGATCGCTGCGAGCACGTTGGCGATCTCGGTCTTCCCGACGCCTGGTTCGCCTTCGACGAAGAGCGGACGGCCCATCGCCACAGCAAGGTGGATCGCCACGGACAGCCCCCTCTCAGGGATGTAGTCGCAATCGATGAACGCCGTTTCCAGAGCGTCGACAGTGGAGGGAAACGCCATCAAGCGACCTTAGCTGGCAGCGTCCCGCCGAGTGGCACGCACGGAAGGCGGCTCTCGGCGGCTCTCCGGTGTGCTGGAAGGCGGGGAGGCGTGGCGGCGACCACGCCGGGTAGCTGACCTGCCTGGTTCATCGAGCCGACGCGAGGTTGTCCGAGAGTTCCTAGGAACCGAAGTGTCGGTCCATGCCGCTTCGAAGTTCTCGAAACCGGATAGACAACCCCCTCTTACGCCACAACCGTAATCCCGTATTGGCCTCACCCAACGCCGACGTCAGTTCTACAGCCTCGAGCTCGAGCCGAGTCTCCCTCCCCGACGAGCCTAGGCGACGCCGGTTTCCTATGATGAAAGGTGGTGTGGGAGCCCGCGTTCTGGCCCCGGGGTCGAGAGGATCGGCAGGACAGGATCACCCACGGTGAAGACGTCGTGCTGCTAGAACTCAGGAGACGCATCAGGATGGGACCTTGGAGTCGTCCTTTGAGAGGAGGCGGGGCAATGGAGAAGGAACAGGTGGCCCAGGAAACACAGGTCTCGGAGTCACAGATCGCCGTTCATTGGCGTGAGGAGGAGTATTACTACCCCCCTGCGAAGTTCATCGCGCAAGCGAACGGCGCGGATCCCGAGATCTTCGAGCGATTCGGCGAGGAGCATTTTCCTGAGTGTTTCAAGGAATACGCCGACCTGCTCAGCTGGGACACCTACTGGCACACGACGCTCGACACGAGTGACGCGCCGCATTGGAAGTGGTTCGTCGGTGGGAGACTGAACGCCTCCTACAACTGCGTCGACCGCCACCTCGCGACCAGCCGCAACAAGGCGGCTTTCATCTGGGTGCCCGAGCCGGAGACCGAAGACACCCTGGTGATCACCTACCAGGAGCTCTATGAGCGTATCAACGAGTTCGCCGCTCTCCTGCGCGGCTTCGGTGGCGTCGAGGTCGGTGACCGGGTGACGTTCCACATGCCGATGGTCCCCGAACTGCCTGTCGCCATGCTCGCCTGCGCCCGTCTCGGCGCCATCCATTCCGAGGTCTTCGGCGGATTCAGCGGTGAGGCCTGTGGGGAGCGTATCGCCGACTCGGAGAGCCACATCCTGGTGACGATGGACGGCTACTACCGCAACGGCGAGTTGATCGACCACAAGGTCAAAGCCGACGAGGCGGTGGCAGCGGCTCACGAACGCGGCGTCGAGGTCGACAAGGTGCTCGTCTGGCGGCGACATCCCGGCCAGTACGCGTCGGAGAGCCCTATGGTCGAGGGACGGGACTTCTTCGTCGACGAGCTCCTTGCGGACTATCGCGGGAGGGTGGTCGACCCGGTCTCGATGCCGGCAGAAGCCCCGCTGTTCCTCATGTACACGAGCGGTACGACGGCGCGCCCCAAAGGGTGCCAGCACAGCACCGGCGGGTATCTGTCCTACGTGGCCGGCACGTCGAAGTACTACCAGGACATCCACCCCGAGGACACCTACTGGTGCTTCGCGGACATCGGGTGGATCACCGGTCACTCCTACATCGTCTACGGTCCGCTGGCGCTCGGGACGACGAGCGTGCTGTACGAGGGAGCCCCCGCATATCCGGACGCGGGCCGGCCGTGGCGGATCGCCGAGCGGCTCGGCGTGAACATCTTTCATACCGCCCCTACGACGATCCGGATGCTGCGCAAGCTCGGCCCGGAGGAACCGAAGAAGTACGACTACCACTTCAAGCACATGACGACGGTCGGCGAACCGATCGAACCCGACGTCTGGCGCTGGTACCACGATGTCGTCGGCAAGGGAGAAGCGGTCATCGTCGACACCTGGTGGCAGACCGAGAACGGCGGCTTCCTCGGCAGCACGCTGCCTGCCCTCCAGCCGATGAAGCCGGGCAGCTGCGGCCCTGGGGTCCTCGGAATCTACCCGGTGATCTACGACGACGACGACAACACTGTCGAGGCCGGAAGCGGCCGGGCCGGGAACATCTGCATCCGCAACCCTTGGCCGGGCATCTTCCAGACGATCTGGAAACAACCCGACCGATTCGTCGAGATCTACTACGAGAGGTACTGCCGGAACAAAGACAGCAAGGACTGGCGCGACTGGCCGTATCTGGCGGGCGACGGCGCCGTCCAGGCAGCCGACGGTTACTTCCGGATCCTTGGTCGAATCGACGATGTCATCAACGTCGCCGGTCACCGGCTGGGCACCAAAGAGCTCGAGTCGGCAAGTATGACCGTCGAGGAGATCGGCGAGGCGGCCGCCGTCCCGGTGATGGACGAGATCCGTGGCCGGGCCGTGGAAATGTATGTCTCGCTGAGACCGGGGCTCGCCCCCAGCAAAGAGATAGAAGAAAAGGTGACCAAGGCGATTGAAACCAAGATCGGGAAGATCGCCCGGCCGAAGAACGTCTGGATCGTCGCGGACATGCCCAAGACGCGCTCCGGGAAGATCATGCGCAGGGTCATCGCCGGAATCTCCAATTTCGCCGACGTCGGGGATACGACAACGCTGTCGAACCCCGAGATCGTCGAGGACATCCGCCACCACGTCCAGAGCGAGAAGCTGGCCCGTGGCGAGGTTCCCCGCGAGCTGTCGCCGCAGGAAACAGAAGAGATCAAGGCGTTCGGTCACGCCGAGTAGCTCCACCCCCGGCGGCGAGCACCAGACCCGGAGAAGGCAGCCACGGTCCGCGCGCGAGTGAGCAGGCGAACGCGTCACACCCTATGCACGGGACCGACCACGCGTGTCGGAACCACACGACTGGCGAAAGAAAAGAACGGCAAGGTCACGCACTCATCGCCGGACACGAACACCACCAAGGCTCGAACACCCTGGCGCATGTGACCACGACACCCGAGAAACCGAAAACCGGCTCTCGGTTGTCATCATCTCTCGTTCCTTCTCCTCCGATCCGGGTCTCTCGCGCGATGGAGGTGCGCACGTTCGAGGATTCCTCCGGCCCATACATGGCTTGCTCGCGAGCTTCAGCCGTTGAGGGACGTCGCGAAGCACTGTCTGGTCTTCCGCTCAGACCGTCAGGGTCTTGCAGATGCAGCCGGCACAGCGTTTGACTTCTCGTACCCCACCCACTTCGACGTCGGCCACGCTGTCAGGCGGATGACACAGCGTCTGTCACCAGGCGCAACGGGGAACGGCGACTGCCGGTTCGGTGCGGGTCCCTGTGCTGGGAAGCCTGGAGCCGAGCATTGTGTGCTGACGCCTTGTGCGAGCCCTTTTCGTCTGTGTAACAGGAACCGGTATTGACGCAGGGGAAGTCATCCCACTGTTGGCCGTATCAGCTTTCGGTACGCCGTTGCCATTCCGGCCGTCGCCTTATTGTGAATGCGGGTACACACGCGGATACGAAGATCTGACGATCTCGACAGGGTCGTGGCCGCCGTCGGCCACACCGATCCGAGACCACCACCTCGTCGTCGATCTCGTCGATCCCGTGCAATCTCGTCCGGTGTTGTCGGTTACGTCGGTCGAGCTGTGAGGAGAGCCGCCAGCCGCGCCGAAGTGACGTTGCCGACCACCTGCCGACCATCGATCTCGACAACAGGCACAGCACGAAACCCTTTGGACCGAACGAGTCCCGGCCGAAAAGTGACATCCACCTCGTGCAGCTCGAAGCCCAGCTCCTGTTGCAGGCGCCGCAGCCGCTCACGGACGAGCGGGCAGAATGGACACACGTTCGCGGTGTAGAGGGTGACCTGGGTTGCACTGCGCGATGGCATCGCTTCGACCGGCTCGTCGGCCACCGAACCGTACCCAAGCCACCGAGAGAGCCGTGGGAACCAGCGTACGTAGGCCACTTGGGCGGCCACACCGACGAGGAGCACGAAGACCCCGACCTGCCAGCCGGCGCTCAACCCGAGGATCACGGCGAGGACCGGCAACCCCAACCAAGTCGACCAGACCGCCCAGAAGGAGCACCGTTGTTTCATGACCGTCGTCCTTCTCCGTCACAAGATTGCGAGGATGACTTCGCACGACCCGACAGATACCCCCCGCAGCCATGATCAGCAGCCGAACCGAGCAGCCACCTTACTACCCGCTGCGTCCGGTGGACCGGGTCGCCTCTCACCATTCCGATCCGTCCCGCACCACGGTCCTCTCCGCCTCGGCACGCCATGCCGCACGAGTAAGTGAAGAGTCGGATCCCGGCCAGATCACGCAAGTATGCAATATGGGCGTTCGCCGAAACCGGCCGAATGGTGGTCGAGTAGCCGGCCGTTGCACTCAGCGTCTTCGTTTGAGATCGTTGGTGTAGCTGCGACCGAGCGTATCTGCCTCGGCATGGAGCCAATCGGTGAAGCTGGTCCCTCCAAGCGCCGGGGTACCCGTGTACATGAGTTCATCGCGAAGGCCGGAGATCTCGTGCCGGGTGATGACGATGTCTTGCAGAAGCAGGCCCAGAGCGCGGCCCGCCAGGAGCAACACGAGGTCGGGAACCGGCACGATCAGCCTGTGCAACCCCATCGCCCCGGCCATCTGATGGATCAACTCCTTGTAGGTGAAGGTCTCGGGCCCAACGGCGTCGAGTGTCTCGTTGAGGTCACCGTCCGCAGCATCTACGCAGATCGTGGCCAGGTCCTCGACATGGACCGGTGTCAGCCGGTACTCCCCGCTTCCGAACAACCCGAACACGGGGAAGTGGCGAAGAAACCATGCGATGTTGTTGATCAGCACGTTCTCCGGTCCCCCGAAGATGACGGTGGGACGCACGATCGCATGTGACATTCCCGACGCTTCGAGGTCGCGTTCGAGGAGCGCCTTGCCCCGGAAGTAGCCCCAGTCGGAGTCCTCACGGGCGTTGGCGACACTGAGGTGCACCAGCCGCCCGACTCCGGCCTGGCGGGCGCACTCGAACAGGATCCTCGTGCGCTCGACCGCCAGATCGTATCCGAATTCCCTCGTCCCGCCTCGGTAGTCGTACCGCACCCAATAGGTGTTGTAGAGCGCGACGGCACCCCGCAGTGAATCGACGAGCGCATCACGATCCCCGAATTCGATCGGATGCACGTCGATGGCGTCACCGAACGGGTTCTCGCGATGAAGCGAGTTCGTCAACGTCCGGACTCGCACCCCGCGTTCAAGCAGTTCTTTGGCGATGTATCTTCCGCTGTAGCCAAACGCCCCGGTGACCACATGCAACGGTGCGTCCGTCACCATCGGGCACTCATCAGTAATCCACAGCACGGACGCATCAGTTCATACAAGCACGTCGGGAGTCGCTCAGTTCGCCCACTTCAGGACAGGAACGAGCACGTTGCACACCCGCCCCGGATCGGCACGTCGAGTTCGGCCCTGTTGTTGGGGACGACGACCGGCACCCCATTCCAGGGACGAGAGACGATGTGCAGCCGGCTTCGCGGCTGTGACCTGCCGGCCTCGGTGCTTGTTCGAGTATGCCCGGTGGCTTTCCACACTTGTCAATGAGTTAACGGACAAACGTGTTGCGAAGAGGGTCTCTTGAGGGTTAGACTTAATTTGGTCAGTAAAGCAAATAAGGCACCATGCTCCGAAGCCCCGCCAATCGCCGCCTCGTAAGAGCCATCAACCGCTCCATGGTTCTCAATGTCGTGCGAGAGAGTGGACCGATCAGCAAAGCCGAGATAGCTCGCTCCACGGGACTCTCGCAGGCCACGGTCGGAGCTATCGTGCCATCGCTCATCGAGCATGGGCTCGTCTCGGAGAGTGATCCAACAGTTACCGGCATCGGACGACCGGCGACTCAACTTCAGCTCGACCGCGACTCCTACAACGTTGTTGGCCTGAAGCTGATGGAAGACCGCATCGTCGGAGCGGTCACCGACCTCGAGGCACGAACACTCGGGCAGTCGGAGCTGCCGGTAGCCGAGCTGGAACCCGCTTCGATTGTGGAAGCGGCCGCCGAAGTTGTCGACGATCTCCTGCAGATCTCCGGACTGAGGCGCGAACGGCTGCTCGGCGTCGGAATCGGAATGGCGGGGGTAATCGATACGAACCGGGGACTGTGCCGCAACTCACCGTTCCTTGGATGGCGGAATGTACCCATCGGTGAGCTCGCTGAAGCCCGGCTCGAGGTGCCGGTGCGCGTAGACAATGATGTGAACACCCTCGCCTTGGCCGAGCGATGGTTTGGCGTAGGTCAACAGGCTGACGACTTCCTCCTCATCACTCTTGGCCGAGGAGTCGGTCTCAGTATCGTCGCCGGCGGGAACGTGTACCGGGGTGCCCAGGGGGGCGCAGGCGAGTTCGGCCACACGGTTGTCGCAGAGAGCGACGAGTTGTGCTCCTGTGGAAATCGTGGGTGCCTCGAGGCAACAGTCGGAGAGCCGGCACTGCTTCGTCGTGCCCAAGAGCTGTGCATTGCACGAGATCTGTCGTCACCCGCGACGGCGGCGGAACTCTACGCCGCGGCGATCCGGGATCAGGAGCTCGCAAACCTGCTGGTCCGCGCCGGAGAGCACCTTGGTCGAGGCATCAGCAATCTGATCAACCTGTTCGCGCCCGCACTCGTGATTCTGAGCGGTGAGGGAGTCGTCGCCGGTGAGACGCTCCTCGGCGCCGTCCAGACCGAACTCGATGTCCGTGTCCACAAGGGGCTCCAGGACTCGTATGAGCTCATGGTCGAGCCGCTACGGGATGAAGCCTGGGCGCGCGGGGCGGCAAGCCTCATCCTCGATGCTGTCTTCGAACCGCCCACCCGAAGCCGCTCTGTCCCACTCTGGGAATGGGACTCCCCGCCCTAGCGGCACCCGCAAGAGAAGCAACACACGCCAACAGTCCAAACACAGGAGGAGGCCACCCGGATGAAAAGATTACGCAAGACAATGAGGATCGTGGCATTCGCTGCCTTGCTCATGCTGGTCGCAGCTGCGTGCGGCGGCACCGGCGGCAGCACAACAACCGCAGGATCGGCAGCCACGCCTACCACGGCGGCACCCACAACAACCGCAGGATCGGCAGCCACGCCTACCACGGCGGCACCCACAACGACTACGGTCGCCGCCGAGCCGGTGACGGTCACGTACTGGCACACGATGAGCGACCCGGAGACAGCTCAGCTGGAAAAGGTTGTCGCAGCGTTCGAGGCGGCCAATCCCGGCATCAAGATCAAGACCACCCGGTTTGCCTACAGCGATTTCAAGGCCGCGTTACTGACCGGCCTGGCGGGAGGAGAAGGCCCCGACACAGCCAGAATGGACATCATCTGGGTTCCGGAGTTCGCCGAGTTAGGCGCATTGCAGCAGCTCGATGGCGCGATGCCGGGTTTCGAGACGATCGCCGCCAAGACATTCCCCGGGCCCCTGGCAACGAACTTGTGGAACGGGCATTACTACGGCCTTCCTCAGAACACGAACACGCAGGTGCTGCTGTGGAATCGGGAAGTCTTCGACTCCGCAGGCGTGACCGGACCGCCGGCAACACTCAAGGAATTCGCGGATGTCGCCTGTAAGCTATCCAATGCATCGAACGAGAAGTACGGTTTTGCCCTCGGAGGAACCTATTTCTGGGCACCGGCGCCGATTTTCTACGCAATGGGCGGACAAGTCGTGGATGAAGGCATCACAACGGCCACCGGCTTCGTCAATGGCGCACCCAGCGTGGAGGCGTTCACGTTGCTGAAGAACCTCTACGACAACGGATGCCTCTCCCCCAACCTGCTTGGTGGAGGCATCGGGACAGCCGACGGCCTCGCCACCGGTGCGTACGCAATGATCACCGACGGTCCCTGGATGGTCGACATCTACGCCGGGAACTACCCGGACTTCGAAGTCAACTTCGCCCCCGTACCGACGAACGCCGCGGGCACCACGAGCTC